>USHZ01000184.1 GCA_900554595.1 uncultured Collinsella sp.
CGCCGGTGGGTTTCCGGCGCGGCCCGCTTAGTATCGCGCATAGATTCGCAAGGTTGCGGCAGCCAACGGCCTACTTCGTGTCGTAAGCCTCGGCGTCCCACCAGTCGAGCTGGGCGATGTTGTCGCGGATGTGCTGGCAGCTCTTGTGGAAGCCCTCGAGCTCGTACTCGGACAGGTCGAGCGTGTAAACCTCCTCGACGCCCTCGGCGCCGATCACGCACGGCAGGGAGGTAAAGATGCCCTCCTCGCCATACTGGCCGGTCATGAGCGTGGAGGCGGAAAGCACGGCGTGCTCGTTGTGCAGCACGGCGGCGCAGACGCGCGCGGCGGAGTTGGCGACGGCGTACTCGGTGCACTGCTTGCCCTGGTAGGTCACATAGCCGCCCTTGCGCGCGAGCTCCTCGACCTCCATGTGGTCGAAGGCGTACTTGTCGGGGTTCTCGGCCTGGAGCTCGTTGAGGCTCTTGCCGGCGATGGTCGCGGCCTTAAAGGCGGCCAGCTGGCTAAAGCCGTGCTCGCCGATCATGTAGGCGTCGACGGACTTGGGGCTCACGCCGACCTTTTTGGAGATCTCGGTGCGCAGGCGGGCAGAGTCCAGACCGCAGCCCGAGCCGATGATCTTCTTGGGATCGTAGCCGGTCAGGTGCCACAGCTCGGTGCATACGACGTCGCAGGGGTTGGAGATGCTCACGAAGATGCCGTCAAAGCCGGCGTCGACGATGCGCTTGGCAAAGGTGCGGGCGGCGTCGGTGGTAAAGAACAGCTCGCCGTCGCGGTTGCCGGCGGCCAGCGCGACCTTGCCGGCAGCGTTGACGATGACGTCGCAGCAGGCCAGCTCCTCGTAGTGGTCGTAGCAGTTGACGATTTTGGTGTTATACGGGACAAACGAAAGGGAGTCGCGCAGGTCCTGGACCTCGGACGTCACCTTGGCCTCGTTGATATCGCACAGGTACAGCTCATCGGCAATGCCCTGCATAAGCAGGCTGTTGGCGACATGTGCTCCTACGTGGCCCTGGCCGACCACACCGATCTTACGCGTCTGGTACATATATGTATCCTTTCGGCCGAGTTTTTCGCGTCGAACCATTGTAGCGTCCTGCTACCACTTTGCTAGGCTAAAGCGCCGCAGATTTTTGGGACATGCCTTAATCTCTACTTTTGGAGTGATTTGGGCCGCTGACGGCATCGCTGGGCGATGTGCTCGCGCGGATAGGGCTGCTCGTTGTACCATAGCTGCAACTGACTCGTAAGGAGCATCCATGCCCATTCGCATTCCCGACGCCCTCCCTGCCGCCGCGCAGCTCGAGAGCGAGAACATCTTTGTCATGACCGAGTACCGCGCGCTGCACCAGGACATCCGCCCGCTGCGCGTGCTCATCCTCAACCTCATGCCCACCAAGATCGCCACCGAGACGCAAATCATGCGCAAGCTCTCCAACACGCCGCTGCAGGTGGAGGTGGACCTGCTGCGCACCAAGACGCACGAGGCCACGCACGTGAGCGCCGGGCACCTGGAGACGTTCTACCGTACGTTCGACGACATCCGCGACATCCACTACGACGGCCTGATCATCACGGGCGCGCCCGTGGAGCAGATGCCGTTCGAGGAGGTCGACTACTGGCCCGAACTCTGCCAGATTATGGATTGGTCCACCACGCACGTGCACTCTACGCTGCACATTTGTTGGGGTGCGCAGGCCGGTCTGTACCACCACTACGGTATTCAGAAGCACGACCTGCCGGCAAAGGCGAGCGGCGTGTTCGAGCATTATCTGGTGAAGCCGCAAAGCCCGCTGGTCCGCGGCTTCGACGACCGTTTCTATGCCGTGCATTCGCGCAACACCAATGTGCGCCGCGAGGACGTGGAGGCTGAGCCGCAGCTTGAGGTCGTGGCCGTGTCCGACGAGGTAGGCCTGTACATCGTCAAGTCGACCGACAGCCGTCGCTTCTTTGTCTTTGGCCACCCCGAGTACGATACCGACACACTGCGTCTGGAGTACGAGCGCGACGTAAAGCGCGGGCTCAACCCCCAAGTGCCGGCGCATTACTTCCCGGGCGACGACCCCACCGCCGAGCCGCGCAACGTCTGGCGCAGCCAGGCTCAGTTGCTCTACACCAACTGGCTCAACTACTACGTCTACCAGACCACGCCCTACGACCTGGCCCGCGCCGGCGAGGAGCATTAGGCTACGGCCGTGGCTGCCGCCGTAGCCGCCGCGTGGCGAGCGTGGATTATCGGACACACGAGCGTGGATTTTCGGACACACGAGCGTGGATTTTCGGACGTTTACAAATCGAGCGTGGATAATCTCCCACTTTTGGCTTGAAACTAGGCTCAAAACGGGAGATTATCCACGCTCATTTTTTAGGCATGTAGATGCCAATGGCTCGGCTAAGAGACGGTGCGTGCAGAGGCAAAGTCGCATTTGGCGTAGTCTTGAGTCTCGACGTGTTTTTCTTTCTGATAATCCGATGGGCCAAGACATCTAAATGTGGAGACAAGGACCTCTGGACAACCGCTCTACCTGCAGATATAGACCATTGGCCTAAAACGTCCAAAACCGTCAAGCATTTGGTCAGCTGCTGGACAGCATTTGGTCAGACTTCGCATGAAACCGTCTGGTACGTTGGTGCCGTTCCAAGAGTTGGGAGGCGACATGGCAAACATGACGGCGAATCAAAGACTCACGGGCCACATTAAAGCGTGCGAGCAGCAGATGAGCTGCGTGTACGCGCGCACGACGGCGGAGGCAAAGCAGATTGAGCGGCGGGTGGCGGCGGGAAGTCTCGAAGTGGTCATGCCGGGGCTGTATGCGCGTCCGGAATACTGGTCAGAGCTCAAGTTTCGGCAGCGTTATCTGCATCGAGTGCGGGCGCTTGCGCAAAAGCGCCCCGACTGGACGTTTTGCTCCTATACGGCGGCTGTTATCTATGGCCTCTCGGTTTCGTATGCCAATTTGACGCACATCCATATCGCCGTGGCGCCGGCGCAATCGACGACGCCAGGCTCTCAGGTCGTTCGCCATCGGTATGCTTATCGAACACGGGCCAGCGAGATGGATATTGCCGTGACCGATATCGATCAAACGATTGCGGATTGCCTGGTCGATGCATCGTTTGTCGAAGGGCTGATCATTGCGGACTCGACGCTCCATGAGCAGCTTTTGTCGAAGGAACATCTCATTGAGGTAGTTAACAAGCTTGGCTTGAATCGCCGCGGTGTTGTGACGGCGCGCAGGGTTGCACGGTGTGCCGACGGCCTGTCGGAAAGCGGCGGCGAGTCCAAGGCGCGGGCGCTGATGATCGAGCGCGGCTGGCAGGTTCCGGAGCTGCAAGTTGAGCTGTTCGATCCGGTTGAGCCGGGAAGGCCGTATCGCGTTGACTATTTGTGGCGCGTGGGTGACCGGTTGATTATTGGGGAGTTCGACGGATTCGTTAAAAGCGAGAAGGCGGCGGAGGAGGGCAAGCTCGCGA
>USHZ01000185.1 GCA_900554595.1 uncultured Collinsella sp.
AGAACCACAGCGGCACAGACGACAGGTTGGACTGCGGCTCGTCCATGTGATACTGAATGTCCTCGAGTGCGCCAAAGAACTCGTCGGCGGTAATCATCTTGCGAACATTCTCGACGCCGAGCTTGTCGGATAGCTCCTTGGCGTAGTTAGTCTCGTTGAAATTCTTGTAATCGAAGCCCACCGAGAAGGTCTTGTCGGGCATGAGACAAGCGGCAATATAGCTGGAGTCGACGCCGCCGGAGAGGAAGGAGGCGACCTTAACATCAGCGATGCGATGGGCCTCGACGCTCTCGTGCACAACCTCATCCAGCTCGTCAACGTACTCCTCAAACGGCTTCTCGACGGCGGAGTAATCGCAATCCCAATAGCGCTCGACGTTCATCTTGCCGGTCGGGATGTCTACGGTAAAGTAATGCGCCGGCGGCAGCTTGTAGACACCCTCGAAGAAGGTCTCCTCAGTTGCCGAATACTGCAGCGTCATGTACGGACGCAGGGCCTTTTTGTTGACCGCCTTGTGGAAGTGCGGGTAGTCCAGGAAGCTCTTGATTTCGGAGCCAAAGAGCACGCCCGGCGCGCCGTCGCCCGCATCGGCCATGGGATAGTAGTAGAGCGGCTTGATGCCAAAGATGTCGCGGGCGCCAAAAAGCTTGTTCTTCTTCTTGTCCCAGATGACGAAGGCGTACATGCCGCGCAGGCGATCGAGTACGGCCTCGCCCCACTCCTCGTAGCCGTGCAGGAGGCTCTCGGTGTCGGCTCCACAGTGGAACTTATAGCCCTTGGCCTCGAGCTCGGAGCGAAGCTCCTGGAAGTTGTAGATCTCGCCGTTGAAGACGATAACGACGCTGCCGTCCTCATTGGCCATGGGCTGAGCGCCGGCCTCGGTCAGGTCGAGGATCGACAGGCGGCGGAAGCCCAGGGCAACGCGGCCGTCGATAAACTGGCCGCCCATGTCGGGACCACGATGGACGATGCGGTCCATCATCTTGGTGAGCACCTCGGATTGGTTATCCGTCCCACCGACAAAACCGACAAAACCGCACATATACTATCCCCTCTGCTGTTGCTGGGTATCAAATCGAATCAGTAGCTTTTGAGTATACCCGAGGGTGTAAAGAGGGACGGAATGTTCAGGCAATCTCAACTGAATCAGCTCCGCGCCGACACGCGCCGGTTACCTTTAATGGATATGAGGTGAATGGGGCGATTGTTTTGCTATACTCTCTCCGCACGGGCGATTGGCGCAACGGTTAGCGCAGGTGCTTTACACGCACAAGGCTGGGGGTTCGAATCCCTCATCGCCCACCACCGAATTGGAAACGGTCCTCGCAAGGGGACCGTTTTTGTTTGGGCCCGGTGCATGGGATTCGGACCCGCCAGGGTGCGGAGCTGAGGAAACGCGAAGCGTTTTCCAGCGCAGCACGCGAGGGCCGTAGGCCCGAAGCGAAAGCGGGCGGCGTCAGCCGCACGCGACACCCCTCATCGCCCACCATTGAGTTGGAAACGGTCCTCGAAAGGGGACCGTTTTTGTTTGGGCCCATTTCATGGGATTCGAACCCGCCAGCACGTCTGTCACAAAGGCCGTGGCCAAATAATGGCAAAAATGAGTACTGCTACTTTGCTTGCAACATATAAAAAGATAGCGTTTGCGTAAGTTACGCAACATATGTCCATTATAAGGACTAACAGTTAGATCACAATCGTGCATTCATCGCCATTTCGACTTGCTATCTGGCCTTATTAGTCCAAAATTGCTGCTACCAAATCGGTAGCAGTACTCATATTTAATGTTTTTTGACCAGCGGGTCTCCCTGCCTTAGCAAATCTAAGGCAAAACGGGCTCCAGACCGCTGAATCATGCCACATAGGGCACGCTCGCAGTCCGGAACCCGGTCCAAATTGAGTTATTGCGCCGCGTTAGACCAAGACACCCGACAGGATCTCGATCAGACTGTCCACGTCGGCTTCCTCGCAGACGAGCGGCGGCAAGAAACGCAGCGTATGAGCACCCGTAGCGTTAATCACGGCACCGGCGGCCAGCGCGCGGGCAACAATATCATGCGCGTCGCCCGCGGCATCATCCAAATCGCAGCCGAGCATCAGGCCACGGCCACGCACCTCTACCACATGCGGAAGTTTAGCCAGCGCCTGCTCCATATAGGCACCCACCTTGGCAGCATGGTCGGCATAATCGCCGCGCACGAGCGCGGAGAGCGTCGCGGCACACGCCGTGATGGCCAGGCAGCTACCGCCAAAGGTCGAGCCGTGGTCGCCCGGCTTAAACACGTCGGCAATCCCCTTCTTTGCCACGACGGCACCCATGGGCACGCCGTCGGCAATGCCCTTGGCAAGGCTCATGATGTCGGGCTCCACGCCATAGGTTTGGAACGCAAATGGCTTACCCGTGCGGAAGATACCGCACTGGACCTCGTCGGCGATAAGCACGGCGCCCACTTCGTGTGCCAGGTCGCGCGCTGCCGCCATAAACTCCTCGGTCATGGGATGCACACCGCTCTCACCCTGAACCGGCTCGAGCATCACGGCGCAAATCTCGCTTCCCAGCTGCTTAAAGATTGCGCGCAGCTCATCGACATCGTTGGGCGTGCAGGCCACAAAGCCGCCCGGCAGCGGACGGAAGCTGTCCTGCAGCCAATCCTGCATGGTGGCGGCAATGGTCTCGAGCGTACGGCCGTGGAAGCCGCCGCGCATGCACACGATGGTGTTGCCGCCATTACCGGCACGCTTGGCGTACAGGCGCGCGAGCTTCATCGAGCCCTCGTTGGCCTCGGCGCCAGAGTTGGCAAAGAAGGTCTCCCAAACCTGCTCATCCGCAGCCGGGGCACCAAGAGCAGCTGCCGTGGTCTCATCGCCGGCGACAATGGCATCGGCAAGCACGCGCGCACCATCTACGTCGTCGTTAGCAAGCTTGGACAGCAGCGCCGCGACCTGTCCGCGCTGCTCAATGTAGAAGTAATTGGAGACATGCATGAGCTTTTTGGTCTGTGCCTCGAGCGCCGAGAGCACAGCCGGGTCGCCATGACCTAGGCTGCACACGCCGATACCGGCAAGAAAGTCGAGGTACTCACGGCCATCGTCGCCGGTGAGCTTCATGCCGTGACCCTCGACAAACTCGACCGGAGAGCGGCCAAAGGTATGCATAACGTAATGGGATTCAAGCGATTGCTGAGCTGCAAGTGACATGGGATGCCTTTCGTTGGGCGCCAGACGGCGCGGGGCTATGGGTGCAGGAATGGGGCGGCTGCGGGTCAGCTAGACCGTCTGAAGCTTCTCGACCTCGTCAAGGTTCTCGGTCAGACGCGCAGCAAACGTCGAAAGCGGATGCGGATGCGTATCGAACTCGTAAGCCGTCTCGGTGGAATGGATTACGGTGCCGA
>USHZ01000186.1 GCA_900554595.1 uncultured Collinsella sp.
GCCCGTGTCGGGCAGGATGGCGACGACGGTCTTGCCGGCGAACTCGGGGCGCGAGGCCACGGCGAGCGCGGCGAACGCGGCGGCGCCGGAGGAGATGCCCACGAGCACGCCGGCCTTGGCGGCGAGCGCGGCGCGCTCGGCGATGGCGTCGGCGCTGGCGACGGGCAGGATCTCATCGACGACCTCGCGCTTGAAGTTCTCGGGCTCAAAGCCCGCGCCGATGCCCTGGATCTTGTGGCCGCCGGGCTTGCCGCCGGACAGCACGGGGCTCTCGGCCGGCTCAACGGCGACGGCGCGGACGCTCGGCTTGTGCTCCTTGAGGAACTTGGCGGTGCCGGAGATGGTGCCGCCCGTGCCCACGCCGGCGACGATGGCGTCAACGGTGCCCTCGGTGTCGGCCCAGACCTCGGGGCCGGTGGTCTCGTAGTGGGCGCGGGGGTTGGCGGGGTTGGTGAACTGTCCGGCCACGATGCTGTTGGGCGTGGATTCGTGCAGCTCGTTGGCCTTGGCGATGGCGCCCTTCATGCCCTCCGAGCCGGGGGTGAGCACAATCTGCGCACCATAGGAGGCGGCGAGCTTGCGGCGCTCGACGCTCATGGTCTCGGGCATGGTGAGGATCATCTTGTAGCCGCGGGCCGCGGTGAGCATGGCGAGGCCGACGCCGGTGTTGCCGCTCGTGGGCTCGATGATGGTGTAGTCGCCGCCGCGCACGAGCTTGCCCGCCTTCTCGGCCTCGTCAATCATGTTCTTGGCGACGCGGTCTTTAACGGATCCGGCGGGGTTGAAGTATTCCAGTTTGACGAGCACGCGAGCCTTGAGGTCCTCGTCGGCCTCAAAGTGAGTGAGTTCCAGAAGCGGGGTGTGGCCGATAAGCTGATCGATGGACGTGTAAACCTTGCTCATGGTGAACCTCCAAAGTGTTCAAGTTGCTGGTTGCCGTGTAGTTTTACGGCGTGTCTTGCAGCTAAACCCATAAACCTTATAGGTTGTTCGCTTAGCTGTTGGCAAGCATAGTAGACACTAAAGCCTAGTAATGCAATAGGAAATAGAAGAATATTACGAGTCGATTAACCATCTTGATCGGAACGGGTATTTCCAAAGCCATTTTTTCGGCTAGAATTTCAACGGACTAAAAGACCGAAAGGCAGCACTATATATGTTGGTTTCCACTAAGGGCAGGTACGCCCTGCGCGTAATGGTTGACCTGGCCGAGCACCAGGCGGCCGGTCGCATCCCGCTTAAAGAGATTGCGGCGCGTCAGGGTATTTCGGAGAAGTACCTCGAGAATATTCTGGCTACGCTCGTGCGCGCCAATATGCTCTCGGGCATGCGTGGCAAGGGCGGCGGCTATGTGCTCACGCGCCCGCCCGAGCAGTACACGGTGGGCGAGATCTTGCGCCTGACCGAGGGCAGTCTGGCGCCGGTCGCCTGCCTGGATGGCGACTGCAAGGGTTGCTCGCGATCTGATGAGTGCCCCACGCTCGACGTGTGGAAGAACCTGGACAAGCTCATCAACGATTACCTCGACGGCGTGACGCTCGACCAGCTCGTCGCCCCCAACGAAGGCTACGACTACGTCATCTAACTCCACTTGCCATGCGGGGGCAGGGTGGAAATGGTAGATTTTCTTGCCCTCTGAGACTTGGCAAATAAGAAGGCCGCCCATTTTTGCGATGGGCGGCCTTTGATTTGGTCCGATGCGTTTGTGCGTCGGGGCGTTCTACTCTTCGGCAATACTATCGAGGATGCTGCGCATGATGGACACTAGGATGCTGCCCATAAAGGCCGAGCCAAAGCCGGCGATGGAGATGCCGACGCCCAACAGGTTGACCGACAGGTAGCTGGCGAGCTCCAGCATAAAACTGTTGAGCACGAGCTGGAAAATGCCGAGCGTAATGATCGTGAGCGGCAGCGAGATGACCGTGAGGAACGGTTTGACGAACGAATCGACGATGTTGAGGAACAGTCCCACAAAGGCAAAGCAGACCCAGGCCTCGGCAAAGCCGAAGGGTTGGATACCGGGGACGAGGAACGTGGCGATCGCGATGGCGATCGAGGTGAAGAGCCAGTTAAGCATAAAGCGCATGGCGTGAATCCTTTCTTGCGCCGGGGTTGCTGGCGTCGCGTGAAGCGGCTGGTGGCGGCGACTTGGATGGCTGCGCGGGCGCGCCGCGGTGTTTGGGCGCCCATTGTCTCAAATATTCGTGGAGCTTACGTGCGCATTCGGTTTCTAAACGGCGTTCGTCCTGAAAAACGTGCCGCTGACAGAGAGTCTTGTCGCTTTAGTTTAGTGGTGTGCTACACTGCTACGGGCAAATGGCCCATGCATAGTTTTATTGCATATTACGGGTGAACGATGCCCGATGTCAGTATCAACTTCGATGCCTTTTGGCGGGTTTGGCGGTGATCGATGAATATCGAGAACATGTTTGACAAGCCTGATGTCAAGCAGCTGGTCCACGCATTTAGTCTTTTGGACGACGAGAGCGATATCCAGGCGTTTTTAACCGATATCTGCACACCGCGCGAGATTTGCGATCTTTCTCAGCGCCTGCAGGTCGCGCGTTATCTGGATGAGGGCGAGCCCTATGTTGAGGTTCAGGCCCGCACCGGCGCTTCGTCCACCACGGTGAGCCGCGTGTCCAAGGCACTTAATGGCGAGTACGGTGGCTATCGCAAGATCCTCATCAAACTGGAGGATGGCGAGTAGGCCGGCGGCAAAAACGAATTGCGCAGAACCGTCCCTTCGGGGGCGGTTTTTTGATCCCTTGGGGACGGAGGAAATCTGTTGGCGTGGGGCAAATCTGTCCGCGTGGGCGGGTAGGATGGATGCATTGATTGTTGCGAACGGTTTGAGTGGAGGACCATGCCTGTTCGAATCTATACCACCCATACCGGTACGGACTTGAGCGATGCCGAGGCGGCGTTGCTCGCCGACCTGGTTGCCCGCCACGGGCGTGCCGTTTTGCTGGCGCCCTCGTTTGCCGAGCTCGACCTGTGCCGTCACGATGCTGCGGTTGCTGGCGCCTCGCTGGGCGTTGACTACAAAACCCCCGCGTCGTGGCTTCGTTCGCTGTGGGAGCTTATGGGCGATGGCCGCAGCTTTGTCGACAACATGCAGCGCCAGATGCTGTTCTCGGACATGATCGCCCGTCGCGACGATACCGACCTGCAGCCGCTTTCGCGCAGTCAGGGCACGGTGCGCATGCTCGCGCGCATGGCCCGCGATGTGCTGCCGGGCGTAGCGGGAACGGGTGCCGAACGCTGCTGCGGCGACGTTTGCCAGCCCGATCCCAAGGGCGACGCCGAGGCTCGCGTGTTCGAGCTGTTGAGTGCCTATGCGAGCGGCTTGGACCGTCGAGACATGGTCGAGCCCTGCGAGGCGGCTG
>USHZ01000187.1 GCA_900554595.1 uncultured Collinsella sp.
GTTATCTCCAAGGCCAAGGCAAACATCAAAAAGAACTTCGGCATCGACATCAAAGAGGAAGAGATTCCCTTTGACGACCCCGAGATCTTTAAGCTCATGGGCTCCGGCCACACCGCCGGCGTCTTCCAGGTCGAGTCCGCCGGCATGACGGCCACGATCAAGAACATGAAGCCCACCGAGTACAAGCACGTCGTAGCATTGATCGCTCTGTACCGCCCGGGCCCGCTGGGCGCCGGCATGGTCTCGTCCTACATCAACCGTATGAACGGCAAGGAGCCGGCGGTCTCCTACGACGACCGTCTGGACGACATCCTGGGCGAAACCTACGGCACCATGGTCTACCAGGAGCAGGTTATGCTCATCTCCGTCGAGATGTGTGGCTTCTCCAAGGGCGAATCGGACTCGCGTATCCGTAAGCCCGTGGCTAAGAAGAAGATCAAACTGCTCACGTCGACGGTGCTGCACTGGGAGGATGGCTCGGACGAGACCACCTACGACCACTGGATGAACGGCGCTATCAAGAACAACTACACGCGCGAGGTCGCCCAGAAGATTTGGGACGATGTTCTCGAGTTCGCGTCTTACGCCTTTAACAAGTCGCACTCTGCCGGCTACGCCATCCTGGTTATGCAGACGGCGTGGCTCAAGGCGCACTATCCGCACGAGTACATGGCGGCCGTTCTGACGTCCTATACGGGTAAGACCGACAAAATCGTGCACTACGTCTCGGCATGCCGTCACGACGGCATCCCCGTGCTGTCGCCAGATGTCAACGAGTCCGGCACCGAGTTCACGGCTACCAAGGAGGGCGTGCGCTTTGGTCTGGCCGGCATCCGCGGCGTGGGTACCGGCGTGGCGCAGGCGATTATCGCCGAGCGCGAGGCGGGCGGTCCGTTTAAGACGCTGCACGACTTTGTCGAGCGCGTGGATTCGAGCCAGGCCAACCGTCGCGTGATCGAATCGCTGATCAAGGCAGGCGCCTTCGACTCCACGGGCTACCCGCGCCGTCAGATGATGCACTTTGTGGACAAGAACAACCCCGAGAACATCATCGACGCCGCGGTAAAGCGCCAGAAGGACCGCGCGAGCGGCCAGACCTCGTTCTTTGATATGTTTGGCGACGTTGAGGGCTCGGGCTTCGAGGTGAGCGTGCCCGATCCGGACGGCCAGGAATGGGACCGCCACCTTAAGCTGAGCCAGGAGAAGGAGGTTCTGGGCATCTATGTCTCGGACCACCCGCTGCGCCCGTTTGAGTATGCGCTAGCCAAGGCGCGCGACTTTTCGTTCTCGCAGATCGACACCGGCTACGAAGTTCAGAATCCTACGGGCGGCACCATCAACCAGGAGATTCCCGAGGGTAAGGCGCTGTGGTGGGCCGGCATGGTCTCGAGCGTGTCCAAGCGCGTGACCAAAAACGGTGACCCCATGGGCATCGTGCAGCTCGAGGACATGGAAGGCGAGGCCACGGTCGTCGTGTTCCCCAAGACCTATAAAGAGGCCGAGGGGTACCTGTACGGCGAGGTCGATCCCGAGACCGGCGCGCAGCTGTCCGACGCGTTTGTGCGCATTAAGGGCAAGCTCGAGCGCTCGGACCGCGGCGACCAGATCATCGCGCAGGAGATTGTGCCGCTCGAGCTCAACGAGGAGAACAACAAGCCCAAGGTGTTTGAGGTCATGGTGCCCAACAGCCGCTTTAGCCAGGGCAATATGGCGCGCCTGGCCACGGTGCTCACCGCTAACCCGGGCGGCGATCGCGTGGAGATCTTTATCGAGCAGGTGGATGGGCGCGTGCTGCGTGCCGAGGTGCCGGCCAAGGTCAACGCGCGCTCGATTCCGCTGCTGGCCGAGGCCAAGGCCATCGTGGGTAACCAAGGCAGAGTAACGGTGATCTAGGGACGGCGTTGCTGGTCCGCGCGAGATTGGAGGAAGTGATGGCACAGGGGGCGTTTGTGCAGGCGCTTCGCAAAGAGGCGGCGCTGAGCGGCACCTTTATGAAGGGCCGCTCGCTCATGCTCAACGGCGCCGTACTGTCGATCGAGGACAGCGGCTCTCGGTTCTCCAAGAACGTGACGGTCGAGGGCTCGGTGCGCGGCTCGCGCGGCGACCTGTACAAGACGCACGTGGCGCTCGACATGGACGAGCACGAGGTGATCGACTACGACTGCGATTGCCCCGCTGCCTATCGCTACCCCGGAATGTGCAAGCACGCCATCGCCACGGCGCTGGCGTACCTGGACGCCAGCGGCGTTGAGCCTGTTGAGGGGCTGCGCACGCCGGTTCGCACGTTTACGGCGGCGCCCAAGCAAGCCGTGCGTCCCGCGTCCGCCGCACCGGCGGTTAACCCTAACTTTCCCTTCCCGGCGCCCGTTCCCACGAGCCCGAGCCTCATGAAGGCGCTCTCCGATCTTTCGGACGCGCGCATGGATGAGTTGGCGGGCATGCGCCGCAAGCTTGTCGGCACTGTCGACCCCGATGCCCCCAAGGCGGTGTTGGAGCCCTCGCTGGCGCCGTACTACAATCCACTGTTTGCCGACCGCTTTAGCTGGGCGCTCGAGCTTCGCATCCGCTGCGGCTCGGTGTCCTACGTGGTCAAGGACATCGACGGCATGGCCGCCGCCTACGTGCGCGGCGGCACGTTCTCGTACGGCAAAAAGCTCACATTCCTCCATACGCCCGAGGCCTTTGACGAGGTTTCGGTGCGTCTGCTCGACCTTGTTGTGGCAACGGTTGTGTATCTGAGCGACATCACGAGTTCGCGTTCGGCGTCGTACGATTTTGCACGCAGCGGCTTTGTCGCCGAGCGCCAGCTGCCGCTGTCCGAGCATGACGTCGTATACATGCTGGACTTGCTACGTGGCCGGACCATTTCCTTTGAGCCCGCCTGGTCGCGGGGAACGACAGCGCATCGTGCCTACGAGGTAGCGGTTGAGTCGTCGCCGGTGGGGGAGGACGAGGCCTCGGCAAAACAACCGCCGCTCCTTGCCGCCAAGATCGTGCCGGCGGCCGGTGGCAGCTACGACCTGCGCCTGCCCGCCGATATGTACTGCTTTGCCTCGGGCGACGTTGCCTATCTGGTCGACACGCACCGCGCGCGCCGCGCCGATGCGGCGTTTGCCCAGCATGCCGCACCGTTTCTGTCGCGTCTGCTGCCCTGTCGCACGCCGGTCCATATCGCCGCCGAGCAGGTGGGCGAATTCTGCCGCATGGCACTGCCCGTGCTGCGCGAATACACTGACCTCACCGCTCCCGCCGTGCTCGACACCGTGGCGCCCGAGCCGAGCTTTGCCATGGCGATCGGCGTCGACGATGGGCTCGTGACCTGCAAGATTACGGTTACCTACGGCGACTGGTCGGCAGATCTCTTTAGCCTGGGCGCTCCGGG
>USHZ01000188.1 GCA_900554595.1 uncultured Collinsella sp.
TCACGCGACGAACATTATGGGGGTGGATGACCGCAGCGGACTCGGGGTCACGCTCAGCAAGCAGCGCGTGTAGCGCTTCCTCGCCAATGCGCTCGGCAAGCTCCTGATACCTCGCGCGGCGATCGTCCTCAAGCTCGCCCGAGGGAAAATCCATCTCATCCAGGGCGGCCTTAAGATACAAGCCTGTACCCCCGCAAAACACCGGTAGGCGGCCCTCGCCCAGCAAGCGCTCAACATGCACACGAGCGTCTGTCTGATACAGCGCTGCAGAATATGCAACGCCCGGTTCAACAATATCGACCAGGCGTAGAGGCGCCGTGCATTCCTCGGGTGCCATCTTGGCAGTCCCGATATCCATACCTCGATAGATTTGCATCGCGTCACACGACAGCACTTCGGACGAAAGGCGAGCCGCCAAACGATCTGCGACATCACTTTTGCCAACCGCGGTCGGACCGACAATCGCAACGGCGGAAAGGCCTGCCCAAGGAGAAATCATTAGCGCGGCTCGCCCACAACGGATCCGGACAGATACCACGTCTTGGCAGCGTCGACGTCAACATCGACAATCTTGCCAACCAACTGATCGATGCTGTAGCCCTCGGGAATCGGTGCATGAACGGTCTGATTCTTAGGACTCTTACCTAGCAGCACCGCGTCATTCTTTTTGCTCGTACCCTCAATAAGCGCCGGCACAACGGTGTGGAGTTCACCCTGGTTATACTCGTGCGCTGTGGTTTCGATAACCTTCACCAGACGGTTGAAGCGCTCAAGAATCACCTCATGCGGCGTGGGATCGTTAATCTCGGCGGCCGGAGTACCGGCGCGCTTGGAATAGATAAACGTATAGGCCTGAGCATAACGGACCGTCTCGGCAAGCGAGAGTGTCTGCTCAAAGTCTTCCTCGGTCTCGCCGGGGAAGCCCACGATGATATCAGTCGAAAGCGCGATATCGGGCATGCGATTGCGGATGCGATCGACGAGCCCCAGATAATCCTCACGCGTATAGCGACGATTCATCTCTTTAAGGATGCGCGTCGAGCCCGACTGAACTGCCAGGTGCAGTTGCGGCATGACGGCAGGCGTCTCGGCCATAGCGTCGATGGTCTCGGGCAGCAGGTCTTTGGGGTGCGAGGAAGTAAAGAAGATGCGCTCCACACCCGTATCGCCAACGGCACGCAACAGGTCGGCAAAGCGCGGCTTACCAAACAGATCGCGACCATAGGAGTTGACGTTTTGACCCAGAAGCGTGATCTCACGCACGCCCTGGCGTACTAGACCGGTCACCTCGTCGACAATCTCCTCGAAAGGGCGGCTCTTTTCGCGACCGCGCACATACGGCACGATGCAATAGGTGCAGAAATTATTACAGCCCGTCATAATGGGGACCCATGCGTGATACTGGGTCTCACGATGCCACGGCATGCTCATGGCATCCGTGTCCTCGTGCTCATTGGTGCGAATATGACGCTTGCCGTCCAAGAATGCCTCGGCAATAAGCTCGGCCACATGCGCGATGGAATGCGTACCAAAGATGACATTGACGTTATCGACATTGGTGAGCAGACCCTCGCCGTCGCGCTGCGCGATGCAGCCGCCCACAGCGACCACGCGCTTGCCCGAGGGCGAAGGTGGGAGGCTCTTACAAGAGTTGCACTGACCGTACAGACGGGTGTCAGCGGCCTCACGAACGCAGCACGTCATGAACACGACAATGTCAGCATGCTCCGGATCGAGCGCCATAAGGCAGCCATACGAGTCGAGCAGGCCACTCACGCGCTCGGAGTCGTGCTGATTCATCTGGCAGCCAAAGGTGCGGATAAAATAGGTTTTACCGGCAAGAATATCGCGTACTGAACCCTGGTCCATGTGTATAAGTCCTAACGAGGTGGAATAGGCGGAATCAAAGAGCGCGGGCAAAGAGTAAACACTCTATGCCACAGGCTTAACGTCGTCCATCACAACGTTATCCATAGCAGCTCGATTAATCTGATGAACGTAAATAGAAAGACGGATGGCCGTGCGCGACTCCCCGTTGATGAGAATGTCGGAGAACACCGGCGCGCAGGAAATATCAAACCCGGTCGGAATCAAAAATCCGCGTGCAATGGCCACAGCCTTAATGGCCTGGTTGACGGCACCCGCGCCGACACACTGAATATTGACGGGAACACCATCTTTGACCATGCCGGCAATGGCGCCGGCAACGGACGCGGGCGACGATTTGCTTGATACCTTCAGGCAATCCATGAAGAAACTCCTGCGTTTAAAAGTACGTTTTAACTGCAATTACTGTATCGTACCGAACGGACTCGGTAAAGATGCTATTCCTCTTTGGCAAGATCGAACGTCACGGTAATACGATCACGCGAAACACGAATCTTGGGGTCGCCGCAAAGGTTGAGATAGTACCGCGATGCAAGATCATTAAAGTCGCGTTCCACGGCTCGCGAGAACTGCGCCATATCGTCCTTGGCAATACGCAGCCCGCGACGATCCTTGGCAAGATCGACCGGAGCAGACGCATGTGAGGACGAATCACGCTCGCGCAGCAGGCGTGCGGTCACACCGCGAACGGGCTTAATCTGGCCCGCCAAGATACGATGCGCCGTACGCTCGGACATCTCAAGGCCCAAACCCGAACAGATACGGATAAAATCTTCTGCATCCGAAGCAAGACCAAGACGATCGACCACGGGAAGCTCGGCTTCGTCATCGATAAACAAAAGACGAGAAGCATCGAGACGACTGGACGCCTGCGCATGCAACGTCGCGGCGATCTCGGACGGAGACCCCAGATAGACATCACAGGCGCGCAGCTCCTCGAGGGCAAACTCACAGGCGGCGCGAATGATGTTGTGAGGGCCACGGGCGCAGACATAGTGGCCGTCCTCGTCCTTCACGGCCTGAGGCCAACTGGACTGATCGGCACGCTCGCCAAGGCGGTCGGTAGCGACGCTCACCTTAAAGACCGAGCCAAGGTCAACATCCGACGCAACAACGCGTGCCTCATCGGTGTTCTGCTTAATCGAGAACAATGCCATGCCTCGACCGTGAACGCCCCAACGGTCCATCTTCATGCTCTCGAGCTTGGAAGTAACGCGGGCATCGAAGATGCGTTCCTGCATATCCTGCGGAACGCCCGAGCCGTTGTCCAGAAAGACGAGCGTACGAACGCCATCTTCCTTGGTCGTGGCGAGATAGACCTTGTCGGCGCCGGCATCACGAGCGTTCCGCAGCATTTCGATGACAATATCCTCGACATGCTGGATGTCGTGCTTTGCTTGGCGCCGCTCGGCCTCCGAAACGCGGAGGCGGACATACCCCTCGCCAAGGTTCT
>USHZ01000189.1 GCA_900554595.1 uncultured Collinsella sp.
AACGCAGATGAAACGAACCATATACCGTTGCTTTGGGGCATAGCCCCGCTTCATCTTCTCTCGCGCAGCCAACTGAATGATGCGATTTGGGTGCTGGAAGATGGGGAGAGCTCATGGCTTCTTCTGATGCAACACAACGAGCAGTCCTTGCTGGACTTTCCTGCGGAATCGGCCTTGCCGCTCCCGTGGTGATGTATGCTGCCACGCTGCCGTTTTCGTCGGTGAACGAGACGGTCGTCGCGGGCGCTGTTCCCTTTGCCGTGGGTGCGGTGGCGGGCGTGGGTATCTATGCCGCCTCGCTCGGCATTTCTGAATATCGCGCGCAACATGCCGAGCGCCTGTTCCAGCCCGACGCTATGGGTGGCGCCGCGAACGTCAACCAGCATCAAGATGAGTTCCAGACCGCCTCGATGCCCGCCCAACAGCAGTGGGCTGCCCCTCAGGGCGTTGCTGCTGCGGCTCCTGCCGTTCAGGCAAATGCCGCGCAGCCCTCTTCGGTTTTCTCCGGCCTGACCGGTGCCTTCCAGCGCCGTCGTGCCGACGATGGCGTCCCCACCATCGCCCGCGCCGCAGACGCCATGAGCGAGGCCGACGCCTGGTCCATGATCGATAGCATGCTCGACGACGATTCGCCGGTCAGCTGCGATCCTGCGCGCTCGCGCGATGTGTACCAGGTCGCCATCGACGAGCTTACCTACGGCGGTAAGACCGGCTCCTATAACCGCGATGAAATCGCTGCCGCTGCGCGCGCCGTCTCGGGCTCTCATGCCGTCCCTGCGGGCAGCACGGCCGCTTTTGTGGCGCTCGTGGCTAACGCCGCCAACAATGCCGCCTATAACGGCGCGTCGTCGGCTGCATACACCTCTGCCGCGTCGGCTGCTTCGGCCGGCCAGCAGGGTGCAGCTCAGGCGACTCCTGTCGCCGATCCTTTTGCCGATGAGCCCCTAGCTGTCGACGAGGAGACCATCGCCGCTCGCCGTGCTGCCGAAAGCTCGCTTTGGGGGGCTTCGGCCCAAATGCAGGCCGCGGAGGCGGCGCCGTACAACGCCAAGCTCGCCAGCATGCCCATCATTTCCGATGCCAAGGGTGTGGATCTCGCCGATCTGGACGAGCCCGCCGCCATCACCGCTTCTATCGATACCCAGGATCGCGTGGATACTGACAGTCTCCCCGATGCCTCTCTTGAGGAAGATATCCCCATGGCCGATTATTCGGGCCACGAGGACATGTGGGCCGCTGCCATGGCGATCATGGATGAGGTTGCCGAGCCCGCCCCCGTGGCGGTGCCCACGCCTGCAGCCTCGCCTGTCTCGGTTGCTCCCGTCTATGTCGGCCGCCACAGCTCCGTGCTTCCCGAGGACACCGCGCGCATCTCGCGCGAAGGTATCGAGCGTGCCGAGGCTATCGCTGCCGGCATCATGGAGAACCGTCGTCACGAGCGCGTCAATCAGATTCTCGAGGAGGAGATCGACCGCCTGCAGTCTGCAGCGGTGAGGCGCACGGGCCGTGCCTATCTGAGCGTTATCGAGGGTGGTACCGCCAGCTTTGAGCCGCTCTGTGCGGAGGCATAACTTCTGCATGCTTAAACTCGATCGAAAATGGGCGGTCGCGACCTGCCTGATGGTGCTGCTCATCTGGGGCAATTCGATGGTTCCCGGCACGGGGTCCGGTTCATTGAGCCTGTCGATTATGGAGGCCGTCCGCGGCTTTCTGCACGGCATGGGGCTTCCGTATGAGTGGGTGACCAACTTCGTCGTTCGAAAATGCGCGCATTTTACCGAGTACATGGTGCTCGGCATTCTGGCGACGCACGCTTTCGATATCGAGGGCCGTCGCACCTTTGACGTGCTGCTTCCCACGGCGGTGTTCTTGCTGCTGATTCCCTCGATCGACGAGACGATTCAGCTCTTTGTGCCCGGTCGCGCCGGCATGATCACCGACGTGATGATCGACTGCTGCGGAGCGATGACGGGCGTTGTGCTTCGATATCTTTTACGATCGCTCATATGTGCCAAAAAGGCCGCCTAGGACACGTTGCTTTGTCCTAGGCGGCCTTTTTTGTTTTGGGGCTTATACGGGGCGTAGCGGCGTTATCCCGTAGGATGGGATTGCTGGACGTTGCGGCGTCCCTTTGGCGCGCCTACTGCTGAAGCGCGGCGGCACCCAGGGCCAGGCAGCCCATGATGCCCTGCTTGCCCTCGAGGCTATTGTTGACAATGTAGGTGTCGATATCGTTGACCTCGGGCGTGACGATGTAGCCGTTGAGCATCTCGGCGCACTTTTTGCGGGCGAGCGGCACGATAGGGGTGTGATCGGCAACGCCACCGCCGATGATGATCTTCTGCGGTGCATAGCACAGCGTGTAGGTCATGAGCGCCTGCGCAAGGTATCCGGCAAGCAGGTCCATGGCCTCCGGGTCTTCGGCCATCTCTCCGGCGCTCTTGCCGTTCCAGCGCTTTTTGACGCCTGGGCCGGCGATGAGGCCCTCGAGGCAGTTGTCGTGGAAGGGGCAGCCGCTGTGCTCGCCGATGGTGTCACGCGGGTCGCGTGTGACCAGGATGTGCCCGGCCTCGGGGTGCATCATGCCATGAACGAGCTGGCCACCAGAGAGGACGCCGGCGCCCACGCCGGTGCCGATGGTCAGGTAGACTACGTCGGTAAGGCCTTGTGCGCAGCCAAAGGTGACCTCGCCCAAGCAGGCGACGTTGACGTCGGTGTCGTAGCCGCAGAGGACGTTGAGCTCGTTTTGGATGGTGCCCAGCAGGTCAAAGTAGCGCCATGCGGTCTTGGGCGTCTCCAAGATCTTGCCGTACTGGGGCGAGGCAGGGTTGACTGCGGTGGGACCAAAGGCGCCGATGCCCAGGGCGGCAATGCCCTTGTCTGCAAACCATGCGTTGACGGCCTCGACGGTCTCCTGCGGGGTCGTGGTCGCAATCTGCTCGCGCTCCAGGACCGTGCCGTCCGCATAGCCCGTGGCGCACACCATCTTGGTGCCGCCGGCCTCGAGCGCTCCGATAAGCTGTTGCTCTGCCATAGCGTCCCTCTCTATTGGGCGAGTTACTTCACCTCTAAAGTATAGCGCTATAAAATAAATAAGAAAGCGCTATAAAAAACCTCGCAGCCCAACGGACAGTGCGAGGTTTCTTTGGTGCTATTTGTTGTTGGGCCGTCTTTACCCACGCGGTTTGATTTTATCACGCAGGGACTTGAGGTTCTCCAGCGCCGCGTTGAGCGTCTCGTCACGCTTGGCAAAGTGGAAACGAATCAGGTGGTTGACGGGCTCGCGGAAGAAGCTCGAGCCGGGCACGGCGCCCACGCCCACCTT
>USHZ01000190.1 GCA_900554595.1 uncultured Collinsella sp.
TCGGTCATGCGCGGTACGCCGCTCATGCTGCAGATGTTTGCCATCTACTTTGCCCCGTACTACGTGTTTGGCATTTCGCTCACGCCCGATTCCAAGTGGACGGCGTGCGTCGTGGCGTTCATCATCAACTACGCCGGTTACTTTGCCGAGATCTATCGCTCGGGCTTGCAGTCCATTCCGCGCGGTCAATACGAGGCTGCCGAGGTGCTGGGCTACTCGCGCATGCAGACGTTTCTGTATATCGTGATGCCGCAGGTCGCCAAGCGCATTTTGCCGGCGATGGGCAACGAGATCATCACACTGGTCAAAGACACGTCGCTGGCGTTTGCCATTGGCGTGGGGGAGATGTTCTCGACGGCCAAGGCACTGGTCGCCTCGCAGGTGAGCATGGTGCCGTTTGCAATCGCGGCGCTGATTTACTGGGTCTTTAACTTTGTGGTCGAGATGCTGCTGGGCGCCGCCGAAAAGAAGCTGGACTATTATCATGACTAACTCGGTGATGAAAATCGAAAGCGCGCGCAAGGCGTTTGGTGGCAATGAGGTGCTCAAGGACATCTCGCTCGAGGTGAAGCGCGGCGAGGTCGTGGCGATTATCGGGCCTTCGGGCGGCGGTAAGTCCACGCTGCTGCGCTGTGCCACGCTGCTCGAGACGCTCGACGGTGGCTCGCTCTCGTTTGGCGACCTTGCCGTCGCGACGGATGCGGGTTCGGGCGCGGTGTACGCAAAGGGCGATGTGCCTAAACAGGCGCGCTCGCGGTTTGGTCTGGTGTTTCAGAACTACAATCTGTTCCCGCACTATACCGTGATGAAAAACATCACCGATGCTCCGATCCGCGTGCTTAAGCGCCCGCGCGAGCAGGCGGAAGCCCGCGCACACGAGCTTATTGCACAGATGGGACTTACGGGTAACGAGAACAAGGTGCCCTGCGAGCTTTCGGGCGGTCAGCAGCAGCGCGTGAGTATTGCCCGCGCCCTGGCGCTCGATCCGGAAATCTTGTTCTTTGATGAGCCGACCTCGGCGCTCGATCCAGAGCTGACGGCCGAGGTGCTGCGCGTCATCAAGGATCTGGCTGCGCAGAACATGACGATGGTGATCGTGACCCATGCAATGCAGTTTGCGCGCGATGTTGCCGACCGCGTGGTCTTTATGGATGGCGGTCGTATTGCCGAGGAGGGTCCTGCCGAGCAGGTCATCGACCATCCGCGCGAGCAGCGTACCCGTGAGTTCTTGAGTCGTATCGAGGGATAGGCTCAGCTATTTACTCAACTGTTTATTGAGGTGAAACCGCCGCAGGTCTTATGACCTGTGGCGGTTTTTTGCATCCGCGGGGTCCAATAATAGTCTCGCAAGCTCGCTCTCTCCTCTCGCCGCCCGTATCCATACGCGTGCCGAAAGATATGCATGGACAGGCGACTGCAGGGGTAGGGTGGTGGCATAGGACATTTGGAGGGTGAGTCGGCTCGGCTGCCGACCATGCTGCTCCCGGGATGGCACCGACTGCGAACTCTCCCCGTTGGCGTCGCGCATCGCGCGCGACCCTGCAAGGAGGTCATCATGGGTGCTCCCAAGACCGGCAACGTAAGGAACGTGGTGCTCGTAGGCCAAGGCGGGGTGGGCAAGACTTCACTCGCCGAGGCCATGCTCCACCTTTCTGGCAAGACCGCCCGCCTGGGCGGCCACGACGGCACCAAGCCCACGCTCGACTATGACCCCGAAGAGGTCAAGCGTGCGTTTTCCATCTCGACGACCATCGCGCCGATCGATTGGAAGGGCGCCCGCATCAACGTGCTCGATGCCCCGTGCTACCCCGATTTTATCGGCGACGCCTTTGCCGCGATGAGCGTCTGCGAGACGGCGCTGTTTGTGGTCGACGCCGAGGCCGGCCCGCAGCCGACGACGGTTAAGCTTTGGTACGCCGCCGAGGACCTGCGCCTGGCGCGCGCGGTGTTCGTAAACCGCCTGTCGCGTCCCGAGGCCAGCTTTGCGTCCACCATGGAACTGCTGCAGGAGCGCTTTGGTACACGCTTGGGCGCCGTGACCCTGGGCTGGGGCGAGGGCGAGGACTTTGACGGCATCATCGACCTGGTGCGTATGAAGGCGCGCCATTGCAACGGCACCGAGGCCGTTGAGTCGGAGATTCCCGAGGAGTATCGTGCCCAGGCCGAGGAGGCCCACGACCATCTGTGCGAGTTGGTGGCCGAGGCCGACGATGAGCTGATGATGAAGTACCTGGAAGGCGAGGAGACGCTGACACAGGAGGAGCTTGAGGGCCTGCTGTCGAAGGCGATCGCCGAGCGCATCTTTGTGCCGGTCTTTGCGGGCGATTGCATTAAGGAGCAGGGCGTCAACTCGCTGATGGACGACATCGCCACGTACTTCCCGGCGCCGACTGACTACGGCGAGATGCCGCTCATCAATGGCGACTCGCTCAAGATCTCGAGCGACGATGACCGTCCGGTAGCATTTGTGTTTAAGACGCTGGCCGACCCGCAGCAGGGCCGCATCAGCTTTATCAAGGTACTGACGGGTACGCTTGAGCCGGGCCTTGAGCTGATCAATGCGCGCACACGCAAGGGCGAACGTCTGGCTCACCTGTATGTGATGTGCGGTCGTGACATGACCGAGGTCGGGCATGCTTATGCCGGTGACATCATCGTGGCGCCCAAGCTGGCTGCCGAGACGGGCGATACGCTCTCGATTACCGGCAAGGTCGAGGCCGCGGCGTTTAAGTTCCCCAACTCGCAGTACCGCATTGCCATCGAGGCCGAGAACCGCGGCGACGAGGAAAAGCTCTACACGTTTATCGAGAAGGCCTGCAAGGCCGATCCGACCATGAGCATCGACCGCGACGAGGAGACCGGGCAGACTATCATCTCCGCCGTGGGCGAGGCGCAGGTTTCGGTGCTGCTCAACCGTTTGGAGGACCGTACCAAGGTTGTGGCAAAGAGCGTGCCGATCCGCATTCCGTATCGCGAGACCATCCGCCGCACGGCGAGCGCCCAGGGCCGCCACAAGAAGCAGACCGGTGGCGCCGGTCAGTATGGTGACTGCTGGCTGCGCGTGGAGCCGCTCATTGGGCCCGACGGCACGAGCGATGGCTATGAGTTTGTTGACGAGGTCGTGGGTGGCCGCATCCCGCGCTCGCTCATCCCCGCCGTGGACAAGGGCGTCCAGGAGACCATGAAGGACGGTATTATTGCCGGCTATCCGCTCACGGGCATTCGCGTGGCTGTGTACGACGGTTCGTATCACAGCGTCGACTCCAACGAGATGGCGTTCCGCGCGGCGGCTCGCAT
>USHZ01000191.1 GCA_900554595.1 uncultured Collinsella sp.
TGCAGGAGATGAGCGCGGCGCAGTCCAAGGTGCTGCGCGACGGCAAGCTCGTGCACCTGCCGAGCGCCGAGCTCGTGCCCGGTGACGTGATCATGCTCGAGGCGGGCGACTCCGTCCCGGCCGACTGCCGCGTGCTCGAGAGCGCCACGATGAAGATCGAAGAGGCTGCACTCACCGGCGAGTCCGTGCCGGTCGAGAAGCATGCCAACGTGATCGAGCTCGCCACCGGCACCGATGACGTGCCGCTCGGCGACCGCAAGAACATGTGCTACATGGGCTCCACCGTGGTGTACGG
Source organism: uncultured Collinsella sp. (assembly GCA_900554595.1). Classification (GTDB taxonomy): domain Bacteria; phylum Actinomycetota; class Coriobacteriia; order Coriobacteriales; family Coriobacteriaceae; genus Collinsella. The sequence goes on from USHZ01000191.1 coordinate 296, forward strand.
CCGTGGCCGCGCCGTCGTAGTCGGTACCGGTATGAACACCGAGATGGGTAAGATCGCCGGCGCCCTGGCCGAGGCCAAGGAAGAGCTCACGCCGCTGCAGGTGAAGCTTGCCGAGCTCAGCCGCATCCTCACTATCATGGTTATCGTCATCTGCGTCGTTATCTTTGGCGTCGACATCATCCGCCACGGCGTGGGCAACGTTCTCACCGACCCGACCGCGCTGCTCGATACCTTTATGGTCGCTGTCTCGCTTGCCGTCGCCGCCATCCCTGAGGGTCTGGTTGCCGTCGTGACTATCGTGCTTTCGCTCGGCGTGACCAAAATGGCCAAGCGCCAGGCGATTATCCGCAAGCTCTCTGCCGTCGAGACCCTTGGCTGCACGCAGACCATCTGCTCCGACAAGACCGGTACCCTTACCCAAAACAAGATGACCGTCGTCAAGCACGAGCTCGCTGCGCCTAAGGAGAAGTTCCTGGCCGGTATGGCGCTGTGCTCCGATGCCCAGTGGGACGAGGACCTGGGCGAGGCCGTTGGTGAGCCGACTGAGTGCGCGCTCGTCAACGATGCCGGCAAGGCTGGTCTTACTGGCCTGACTGCCGAGCACCCGCGCGTGGGCGAGGCCCCGTTCGACTCGGGCCGTAAGATGATGTCCGTGGTCGTCGAGACCCTGGACGGCGAGTATGAGCAGTACACCAAGGGCGCGCCCGACGTGGTGATCGGCCTGTGCACCCATATCTACGACGGCGACAGGGTCGTTCCGCTGACCGAGGAGCGTCGCGCCGAGCTCGTGGCCGCCAACAAGGCCATGGCCGACGAGGCCCTGCGCGTGCTGGCGCTGGCAAGCCGCACCTACACCGAGGTCCCGAGCGACTGCAGCCCCGCTGCGCTCGAGCACGACCTGGTCTTCTGCGGCCTGTCTGGCATGATTGACCCGGTCCGTCCCGAGGTGGCCGACGCTATCCGCGAGGCGCACGACGCCGGTATCCGCACCGTCATGATCACGGGTGACCATATCGACACCGCCGTGGCCATTGCCAAGCAGCTGGGCATCGTCGCCGATCGCAGCCATGCCATCACCGGTGCCGACCTCGATCGCATGAGCGACGAGGAGCTCGACGCGCACATCGAGGACTACGGCGTGTACGCCCGTGTCCAGCCCGAGCACAAGACCCGCATCGTCGAGGCTTGGAAGTCGCGTGACCAGATCGTCGCCATGACGGGCGACGGCGTCAACGATGCCCCGTCCATCAAGCGCGCCGACATCGGCGTGGGTATGGGCATCACCGGTACCGACGTTACCAAGAACGTCGCCGACATGGTGCTTGCCGACGACAACTTCGCCACCATCATCGGTGCCTGCGAAGAGGGCCGTCGCATCTATGACAACATCCGCAAGGTCATCCAGTTCCTGCTTTCGGCCAACCTTGCCGAGGTGTTCTCGGTGTTTATCGCCACGCTCATCGGCTTTACTATCTTCCAGCCGGTGCAGCTGCTGTGGGTGAACCTGGTCACCGACTGCTTCCCCGCGCTCGCGTTGGGCATGGAGGATGCCGAGGGCGACATCATGAAGCGCAAGCCGCGCAACGCCAAGGACGGTGTCTTTGCCGGCAATATGGGCCTGGACTGCGTGGTCCAGGGCCTGATCATCACCGTGCTGGTGCTGGCGAGCTTCTTTGTGGGTGTGTACTTCGACATGGGCTACATCCACATCGCCGATATGATCGCCGGCAATGCCGACGAGGAAGGCGTGATGATGGCGTTCATCACACTCAACATGGTCGAGATCTTCCACTGCTTCAATATGCGCAGCCGTCGCGCATCGCTGTTCACCATGAAGAAGCAGAACAAGTGGCTGTGGGCATCTGCCGCGCTGGCGCTGGTGTTGACGGTGATCGTAACCGTGCAGCCGACGCTTGCCGAGATGTTCTTTGGCCCTGTGACGCTTGAGCTCAAGGGCGTTGTCGCCGCGCTGGGCCTGGCCTTCCTGATCATCCCGCTGATGGAGATCTACAAGGCAATCATGCGCGCGGTCGAGAAGGACCAGTAGCAAGAGATTGAGGAACTGTGGCTAAGCGTTCTAGCAAGAGTGGTAGGAAGACGCGAAGCAGGAGAGCCGGTGGGGTCCAGCAGGGGGTCCTGCCGGCTCTTTCCTCGCTGACGGAGCTTCCGGCGTTTGGGGAGCTCTCTGCCAGCGAGCGGCAGCGCGAGGCGTTTCTGGCTGCCCGGGCGCGAGCCGGGCAGGCTGGCGAGAATGCCGACGAGCTTGTGATGGGCTGCGTCGTCCGCCTTGACCGCGGGTACCCCGCCGTGTGCAGCGAGGGGGAGACCTTTAGGGCGGAGTTTGCCACAAGGCTCACCAAGGGCGGGCTTGCCGGCCAGGAGAACTCCCGGGTGGCCGTGGGCGACTGGGTGTGCGCCCGCCTGCCCGAGGGCCACGAGATGGGCCTCATCGAGGAGATTCTGCCGCGCGAGAGCGACATAGCGCGCTGGCGCGGAAAGGCCCGCGGAGAGAAGCAGACCCTTGCCGCCAACGTTGACGTGGTGCTTGTGGTTCAGCAGCTCGGAGAGCGCGAGGTGTCCTGCGAGCGCATCGCCCGCAGCGCCGTCATTGCACGGGACTGCGGGGCGGACGTCGCCGTGGTGCTGACCAAGGCGGACCGGGCGAGCGACGCCGTCCTTGCGAGGGATGTCGCTGCCGTGAGGGAGGTCCTTGGCGAGGGATGCCACCTGGCGCTCACGTCCTCTGCTGCCAGGGGCGACGAGGCGACGCGCGTCCGCAGGGCCGCCGACGAGCTTGGCGTCTCCTGGGGAGAGGACGCCGTCAGGGCGCTTGTGCCCGAGGGCGTGGTCGCCATCGTGCTGGGAGAGTCGGGAGCGGGCAAGTCGACGCTGCTGAACGCGCTTCTCGGCCGCGACGTGCTGGAGACGGGCGCCGTCCGTGCGGCAGACGACGCCGGAAGGCACACAACGGTGGCCAGGATAATG
>USHZ01000192.1 GCA_900554595.1 uncultured Collinsella sp.
GAGTGGCGGAGAGAGGGGGATTCGAACCCCCGGAACGCTCTCGCGCTCAACGGTTTTCAAGACCGCCGCATTCAACCGCTCTGCCATCTCTCCGTGAGTCGTAATGATAGCATCGTTTTGGATTTGCAACAGGGGAGGCGAACGATGACGAGCACCGGAATCGATGAGAAGTTCATGCGCGAGGCGCTGGCGGAGGCGCGTGCCGCCGCGGCGGTGGGCGAAGTGCCCATTGGCGCTGTGGTGGCGCGCGAGGGTGAGATCGTCGCGCGGGCGCATAATCGCCGCGAGCTCGACCAGGATCCTTCGGCGCATGCCGAGTTTTCGGCCCTGTGTGCCGCCGCGCAGGCGCTCGGCCGCTGGCGCCTTTCCGATTGCACGGTCTACGTGACGCTCGAGCCCTGCTGCATGTGCGCGGGGCTTATGGTTAACGCACGCGTGGGGCGCTGCGTGTACGGCGCGGCCGATGCTAAAGCGGGCGCTCTGGGGTCGCTATACGACCTCAATGCCGATTCGCGCCTGAACCATCGGTTTAATGTGACCGCCGGCGTGCTGGCAGACGAGTGCCGCGCGGTGCTGAGCAGCTATTTTGCTGGCCTGCGCGGTGCGGATGGCGTCACTTGCGGCCGCGGGCTCGAACTTGACGCGCACGCCGCCCATGCCGAGGCGCTCGCGGGTGTTGGGGATCTTACCGACGAGACGGTCGACTTTGGTCCCGTGCAGCGGCGGCCCCGCCGTGTGCTGCTGGCGATCGACTCCTTTAAAGGCAGCGTGTCGAGCTCGCGGGCAGAGTCGTCAGTTGCCGAGGGCGTGCGCCGCGTGTGGCCCGATGCCCAAGTAAGCGCGCTGCCGCTGGCGGATGGCGGCGAGGGAACGCTCGATGCCGTTGCCGTGTGCGGCGGTGAGATTGTGACCTGCGAGGTGGCAGGTCCCTTGGGCGAGCGCATGGCTGCCCGGATGCTGGTGAACGGCGAGCATGAGTCGGCTGTAATTGAGATGGCCGAGGCGGCGGGTATTGGGTATTCGCCCTGCACGGAATCGGCGGCGCTTGCGGCTTCGACCTATGGCGTGGGCGAGCTCGTGCTTCGCGCGGTCCGTGCTGGGGCAAAGACTATTTATATTGGTCTGGGCGGCAGCGCCACCAACGACGGTGGCGCCGGCATGCTGCAGGCGCTTGGCGCCCACCTTGTCGATGACCGTGGCTGCAATATCGCCCCCGGTCTCGCGGGCCTTGAACACGTGGCAAGTATCGATTTGGCACCGGCGCCTCGGGCACTGAACGGCGCACGTGTCGTGGTGCTTTCCGATGTCGAGAATCCGCTCGTGGGGCGTCGCGGGGCACTTGCGGTGTTTGGCGGGCAAAAGGGCCTGCCGACAGACGATGTCGAGGCACTGCGCAGGTACGACGGCTGGATGGTCGGCTACGGTCGCCTGCTCGATGTGGCGATTGCCGAGGCACGGGCTCAGGGGCTGCTGTGCGTGCCCGATGGCGCGCGGACGTTTGGCTCGGTGCTCGGCGTGCCCGGCGCCGGTGCTGCTGGCGGTCTGGGCGCCGCGCTGCTAGCGCTCGGTGCAGAGTTACGCTCGGGCGTGGAGACGGTGCTCGACCTCGTTGGGTTTGACGAGCGCGTGCGCGATGTCGACCTGGTCATAACGGGCGAGGGCAATATGGACGAGCAGTCTGCCGCCGGCAAGGCGCCGGTGGGTGTGGCCCGCCGTGCCAAGCGCTATGGCAAGCCGGTTGTTGCCGTCGTGGGCGGTCGTGCCGACAACCTGGATGCGGTGTATGGGCAGGGCGTCGACCTGGTTTTGCCGGTCTGCCGCAAGCCCATGGGCCTTGAGCTGGCGCTCGATCCCCGGGAGGCCACAACTAACCTCATCTGCGCCGGCGAGGCAGCTGCCCAAGCCTACGACCTCGGCCGTATCTAAAAGTAGTCAAATAGCCCCGTCCCAAAATAGCTACCTTGCCCCATCGGGCGGGAGCGGGTAAGATATATCGAGCGACTAGCGCGTTCGATGGGTTCGGATGACGACATGTTCCGAATCTGGTCAGGTCCGGAAGGAAGCAGCCATAAGGAGCCTCTGTCGGGCATCCGAATCCATCGAGCGCACGGGCGCTTTTTGGTGCCGGGCCATGTCGTCCAAAAATCACCCGTAAAGGTGCGTTTATCTGAACAATTCAATCCCGTGCTTAGTGGAACTCGCTGGCGTTACCAAAACATCGGCTGCTACGTGCCTTGGGCGCTAGTGACCGTTGCCCTTACATCTGTAACGAGTTGCTTACGCATCTTCAGGGATCGCCGTACTATCATGAATCAGATTGAATAGAGATGATGATAGGGAGCACCTTTTTATGATTGAGCTGCTCAGGCGTTTTGGCGGTAAGTATCGCCGGTATATGGTGATTGGCCCTGCGTGCAAGCTGATCGAAGTGATTTTTGACCTGCTGACGCCGCTGGTGATTGCCCAGATGATCGATAAGGGCATTGGCTCGCACGACGTGAGTGCCGTCGTCCACTACGGCATGGTGCTTGCCGCCATGGCCGTGATCGGCATCTCGTTTACGCTCGTCTGCCAAAAGATGGCGGCGCTCACCTCGCAGGGCATGGGTACCGACATTCGCGGCGCACTCTACCAGCACATCAACAAGCTGAGCTATGCTGAGCTCGATCGCTTTGGCACGCCGTCGCTCATCACGCGCATCACCAACGACGTCAACCAAGTGCAGCTCGCCGTGGCGCTGGGCGTGCGTATGCTCATCCGCTGGCCTTTCCTGGCGGTGGGCTCCATGGTCGCGGCCCTTGCCATCGACCTTAAGCTCGGCATCATCTTTTTGATTTGCACGCCTGCCATTGGCTTGGTGTTTTGGTTTGTCATGGCGCGCTGCATCCCGTACTACAAGCAGCTGCAGGCAAAGCTCGATCGCATCGCGCTTATTTGCCGCGAGGGACTTTCGGGCGCCCGCGTGGTCCGGGCGTTTGTGCGCGAGGGTCACGAGCGTGAGCGTTTTGCCCAGGCGGCCGATGACCAGGCGCGTATCGCAATCGCGGTGGGCAAGCTCTCGTCGATTCTTAACCCCGTCACGTTTTTGGTGATGAACCTGGGCGTGTGCGCCATCCTGTGGGTGGGCGGCATCCAGGTCAACGTGGGTGAGCTCACGCAGGGCCAGGTCATGGCGTTCGTCAACTACATGACGCAGACCCTGACCTCCATCGTGTATGTCGCCAACCTGGTCGTGGTCTTTACCAAGGCGAGCGCCAG
>USHZ01000193.1 GCA_900554595.1 uncultured Collinsella sp.
GCCCGGACATTCCTCCCACTTTTGCGCCACTTTGTAGACCGTTCGGTCGCCTGTCCGCACGCGCGGGTATACTCAAAACGATACTTTTCCTATGCAATACGATGCAGGTTCGACCTGCACGATTCGAAGGGGGCCGTGATGGAGAGGATTCTCGGCGTTAATCTCTCTGGCTGGTTTATTCCCGAGCCCTGGGTGACCCCGTCGCTCTATGCAGCGACCGGAGCATCCAATGCAGCCGAGCTGCAGGAGGCTATGGGCACCGCTGCCTATAACGAGCGCATGCGTCGCCATTACGAGACGTTTGTGAGCGAGGACGATTTTCGTCGTATGGCGCAGATCGGTCTCAACGCCGTGCGCCTGCCGGTGCCGTGGTATGCCTTTGGCTCGCAGGAGTCCGACGCTTCCTACATCTCGGTCGTCGATTATATCGACCGTGCTATTGAGTGGGCCGCCAAGTACAACATCCGCGTACTGCTCGATCTGGCGACTGTACCCGGCGGTCAGGGCGATTCCAACGATTCGCCCACGACGCCGGAAGTCGTCGCTGAGTGGCATTCGTCCACCAATGGCCGTCACGTTGCGCTCGATGTGCTCGAGCGCCTGGCCGATCGCTATGGTGAGGCCGAGAGCCTGCTGGGCATCGAGCTGTTGGATACGCCGCAGATGAGTGTACGCAAGAGCCTCTTTACCGTGACGGACGGCATTCCGGCGCACTACCTGCGCAACTTCTATCGTGACGCGTACGAGCTCGTTCGTTCGTATATGCCCGAGGATAAGATCGTCGTCTTTTCCTCTTCGGGACACTCTGGCGAGTGGAAGCACTTTATGCGCGGCGCCAAGTACAAGAACGTCTACATGGACCTTCACCTGTACCATTACCGAGACGAGTATGCGCTCGACATCACGAGCCCCCGCGGTCTGACGACGGCGATTTCGCGCAACAAGCGTGAGCTCAAAGAGGCGATCGCAACTGGGTTCCCCGTTTTGGTGGGCGAATGGTCGGGCGCGGCAATCTTCGCCAACTCGTCGGTTACGCCCGAGGGCCGCAATGCCTACGAGCGCGTGTTTATCGCCAACCAGCTGGCATCGTTTGCGCCGGCGGCTGGCTGGTTCTTCCAAACGTGGAAGACCGAGAAGCGTATTGCAGCATGGGACGCCCGCGCGGCACTCGGCACGCTCGAGCGCGGCATGATTGAATAGGTTGATATGACGCAAAACAGCGCCCACACGGGCAAACTTTATGTGGTCGGTACGCCCATCGGTAACCTGGGCGACCTGTCTCCGCGCGTCGGCGAGGCATTTGCCGCCGCCGACGCCGTCTGCTGCGAGGACACGCGTGTGACCTCAAAGTTGCTGATGCACCTAGGCATCTCCAAGCCGCTCGTTCGTTGCGACGAGAACGTGATCGCAAGTCGCGCCGCCGGCCTGGTCGACCGTCTGCTGGCAGGGGAGACCCTCGCCTTTGCCTCGGATGCCGGTATGCCGAGTGTGTCCGATCCCGGCCAGGCGCTGGTCGAGGCGGCACGTGAGGCCGATGTGCCTGTCGAGGTTATTCCCGGCCCCTCTGCTTGCGTCACGGCGCTCGTATCATCCGGTATTCCCTGCGAACATTTCTTCTTCGAAGGCTTTTTGGGTCGCAAGCACGGCGACCGCGTGCGCCGACTGCAGCGCCTTGCCGTCGTCCCCGGCGCGCTCATCTTCTACGAGTCTCCACATCGCATCGTCGCGACGCTCGAGGCCGTGGCCGAGGTTTTTCCCCAGCGTGAGGTTGCCGTCTGCCGCGAGCTCACTAAGCTGCACGAGGAGGTCTTGCGCGGCCCCGCCGCCCAGCTTGTCGAGGAGCTGCGTGCCCGTGGCGAGGTAAAGGGCGAGATCGCGCTGGTCATCGCGCCGCCGAGTGAGGACGAGGATGCCGGTATCGCGCCGGTTGGAGCCGCAGCGGTAGACCCCGACGAAGCCCTGCGCGAGGACATCCGTGCCGCGCTCGAGGAGGGGGAGCCCGCCTCTGCGGTGGCCAAGCGTCTGTCTCAGAAGTATTCGCGCCGCAAGCGCGATGTCTATGCCATGGTGCTTGATATGCAATAGATGGAGGATATCCAGCCCTTGCGCTAGAATCATCCCCTGTATGCAACGTTTTTCTGGAGGACAAACCCCATGGATCAAAGCAAGCCTTCGTTCTTTATCACGACGCCCATCTACTACGTCAACGCCGATCCGCACCTGGGCACGGCTTATTCCACCATCATCGCCGACGTCCAGGCTCGCTATCGCCGCTCCGCCGGCTATAACGTCAAGTTTCTGACTGGCATGGACGAGCACGGCGAGAAGGTCGCCGAGGCTGCAGCCAAGCACAACATGACGCCGCAGGAGTGGACCGACAGCCAGGCTCCGCACTTCAAGGAGCTTTGGAGCAAGCTCGAGATCTCCAACGACGACTTCATCCGCACCACCGAGCCGCGCCAGCATCACGCCGTGCAGTACCTGTGGGAGCGCATGAAGGAGTCCGGTTACCTGTATAAGGGCAGCTACGATGGCTGGTATTGCGTGCCTGACGAGACCTACTTCACCGATACGCAGGTCCAGAAGGGCGACGAGGAGTACGGCAGCGTCGGCCAGCACCTGTGCCCCGACTGCCACCGTCCGCTTGAGCGCGTGCAGGAGGAGTCCTACTTCTTTAAGCTTTCCGCTTTCCAGGACAAGCTGCTCAAGCTTTATGACGAGCACCCCGACTTTGTCGAGCCTGCGTTCCGCATGAACGAGGTGCGCAGCTTTGTCGAGGGCGGCCTTAACGACCTTTCCGTGAGCCGTACGAGCTTTGACTGGGGCATCAAGGTCCCGTTTGACGAGGGTCACGTGACCTACGTGTGGTTCGATGCGCTGCTCAACTATATGACGGCCGTCGGCTACGGTGTCGACACCGACGAGGCGCGTGCCGAGCTGGCCTATCGCTGGCCCGCGCAGTTCCACATCGTGGGTAAGGACATCATCCGCTTCCACTGCGTCATTTGGCCCGCCATGCTCATGGCCATCGGCGAGGCCCTGCCCGAGCATGTTTTTGCTCACGGCTTCCTGACCGTGCGCAATGCCGAGACCGGCAAGGCCGAGAAAATGTCGAAGAGCCGCGGCAACGCCATCGCTCCGCAGGACGTTATCGACATGCTGGGCGTCGAGGGCTATCGCTACTACTTTATGACCGACGTCGTCCCCGGCACCGA
>USHZ01000194.1 GCA_900554595.1 uncultured Collinsella sp.
AGGCCGTGCCCGAGCTCGACGGCGCGGGCGAGACGCTGCGCCTGAACACCGAGGCCTACGGCGGCATGATCGACTACACCTGGTTCGACCGCCCGTTGGCGCTCGCGGGCCGCGTGTTGGTGCGCGAGGGCGACCGTATTGAGAGCCGCCTGCTTGCCACCGAGCGCGAGGTCGCTATTATCCCGAGCCTTGCCATCCACATGAACCGCGGCGTTAACGAGGGCTTTGTTCCCAACCGAGCCATTGATCTGTGCCCGCTTATCAGCGCCGGTGACCTTAAGCAGGGAGATTTTGACGCCCTGATCGCTGACGAACTGGACGTTGAGCCTGAGCAGATCCTGGGCCGCGATCTGTTCTTGGTCAATCGTCAGGATGCGCGCATTTGGGGCTGGGCCGACGAGTTCATCTCGACGCCCAAGCTCGACGACCTGGCCTGCGCCTACACCTCGCTGCAGGCATTTTTGGGTGCCGAGAACGCGCACGACGTTTCGGTCTTCTGCTGCTTTGATAACGAGGAGGTTGGCTCCGAGACCAAGCAGGGCGCCATGTCGACGTTCTTGGCCGACGCGCTGCGCCGCATCAACGGATCGCTGGGCTTTGACGACGAGTCGTACCACCGTGCGCTTGCCGCTTCGATGCTCGTGAGCTGCGACAACGCGCATGCCGTGCACCCCAACCACGCCGAGAAGTGCGATGCGCGCAACCAGGTTGTGCTCAACGGCGGCATCGTCATCAAGGAAGCTGCCAACCAGCACTACTGCACCGATGCCTTTAGCCGCGCGGTGTTCCAGGCTATTTGCGATGACGCCGACGTGCCCACGCAGGCCTTCGCCAACAAGAGCGATATGGCCGGCGGCTCCACGCTCGGTAACCTGTCCAATATGCAGGCGAGCATGCATGCCGTAGACGTGGGCCTGCCGCAGCTGGCCATGCACTCGAGCTATGAGACCGGCGGCGTACGCGACGTGATGTACGCCATCCGCGCCCTCACGGCTTTCTACGAGCGAAACCTAACCATCAACGGCGCCGAAAGCGTGGAACTCTAAAACCTGCCAAAAAGGGATGTTAATTTTGGCAGGTTTTATCTGGGCAAATGCCACAGCGCCAACGGCAAGACGGAGCTGCTAAGGCTTGCAGATGAAGTCGACGCCAGTGAAACTCCGCAGGTAGAGCAAAAGTCAGCGAGAGCCCGCCAGAGCGAGCAAGGTGACGTGAAAGAGGAGGGCATAGGCCTTTTGGCCATGCCCGACGATTGAACGTCAGATTGCCGCTCTGGCGGGCTCGCAGCGTCGAGGGGTTCCGGCGTTTGGTAAAACGCCGGAACAATCTAATGTTCAATCCAGCAGCGAAGCGTCTCGCCGGCCTGCAGGTGACGCAGATTCTCCGCGGCGATGTCGACCACGTTGTTGAGGGTGGCCTCCAGATGGAACCAGCCCGAGATGTGCGGCGTGATGAGCATGTTGGGCGCATCCCACAGGGGACTTGTCGCAGGCAGCGGCTCGGGATCGGTGACGTCGACCGCGGCCCCGGCGAGATGTCCCGACTCCAGAGCGGCAACCAAGTCGTCGGCAACCACAAGATCGCCGCGGCCGCCGTTGGCAAAGAAGGCGCCCGGTTTCATCGCGGCAAAGAACTCGGCGTTCGCCAGACCGCGGGTCTCGGGCGTGCTGGGCATAAAGGATGCGACGATGTCAGCCTCGGCCAGGCGCTTGGGCAGGGCGTCCATGCCGTCCATGTCCTCAAACACAATGGGGTAGACGAGCGGATGGCGCTTGATGCCGCGGACGTGCGCGCCCATACTGCGGCAGAGCGTGGCAAAGTGGCCGCCGATATCGCCCGCGCCCAGCACCAGCACGTTGGCGTTTTTGAGCGAGGTGACCGGACCTAAATCCTCCCAGCGATGCTCGCGCTGCAAGTCGTGATAGCCGGGCAGGCGCTTCATCATGGAAAGGACCATAGCAAACATGTGCTCGCTCACGGCCTGGCCGTAGGCGCCCACCGAGCAGGAAAGCTTAGCGTCGGCTGGCACGGTGCCGGCGGCCAAGTAATCGTCATAGCCCGCGGTCTGCAGTTGCAACAGCTGGAGGTGCTCGCACGCGGTAAGCAGGGCAGGGTCTATGTTGCCCAAGATCACGTCGGCGTTGGCGACCTGCTCACACGTGATGGTGTCGGCGCTCGTGTAGATAAAGTCCTCGCCCGGAGCGCTCGACTCAAGAATTGCGCGATGACGGTCGTTGACGGGCAACAAAACCAGGATGTTCACAAGCAGTCCTCTCCGCCCAACCTGCCAAAAAGGGACAGGTTTGTTTTGGCAGGTTTTATCAGGCAAAACGTTCAAATAAAACGCCGGATGCAAGACGAGCGTGCCCGTCGGCATCCGGCGCATCCACGGCTACCAGCTGAGCAGCTCGTAGCCGTCCTCGGTCACCACGAGCTGTACCTCGCACTGGGCCGAATCGCTGCCGTCCTTGGTGCGCACGCACCAGCCATCGCCCTTGCTAATCTTGATGTCGGGCGCTCCGGCGTTGACCATGGGCTCGATGGTAAAGACCATGCCCGGAGCCATGATGGTGTCCACATCGGGCGCCTCGGTGGTAAAGCCCACAAACGGGTCCTCGTGGAACTCCTTACCGATGCCGTGTCCGCCATACTCGCGCACCACGCTAAAACCGGCGTCCTCGACCGTCTTTTGCACGGCCTCGGCCATCACGGACAGCGGCAACCATGGCTTGACGGCTGCCAAACCCGCCTCCACGCTGGCGCGGGTGACGTCGACCAGGCGCTGGCGCTCGGCCGAGACCTCGCCGATGCAGAACATGCGGCTCGAGTCGCTAAAGTAGCCGTCCAAGATCGTGGAGCAGTCCACGTTGATGATGTCGCCCTCGTGCAGCACATCCGTATCGCAGGGGATACCGTGGCAGACGACGTCGTTGATCGAGGTGCACACGCTCTTGGGATAGCCCTCGTAGTTGAGATCGGCCGGCGTGCCGCCGTGCTCGACTGTGTAGTCGTAGATCATCTGGTCGATCTGGTTGGTGGTCATGCCTGCGGCGATATGCTCGCCCACATAATCGAGCACGCCCACGTTGATGGCTGCCGAGCGCTTGATGCCCTCGATATCGGCGGGCGTCTTGTAGAGCGTGCGGGGCA
>USHZ01000195.1 GCA_900554595.1 uncultured Collinsella sp.
TCACGCACGAGATGGCCTTTGCCCGAACCGTGTCCGACCGCGTGGTCTTTATGGACAAGGGCGTGGTGCTCGAGGACGCCGCGCCGGCCGAGCTCTTCGGCAACCCCAAACACCAGCGCACTCGCGAGTTCCTCTCTCGCTATCTCGAGGACAAATAACCGACCGCAAACGCTTGCGTGGCAGGGCCGCTCCCGTGGGGCGGCCTTTGTCGTCACAATCGAAAGGATGTCATGGCCGAGGTTTGGCGCTTCTTTGCGCATGAGGACGATTTTGCCGATATAGACGAGGCCGGCGCGTGCGAGCGCTTGGGCCGCGTGCTGTCGTTTCCAACCATTTCGAGCATGGATGCTGAGACGGTGGATTGGCAGCCGTTCGACGAGCTGCGCGCCTATATGCAGCAGGCCTGGCCGCGCGTGTTTGCGGCGGGCGAGGTCGAGCTTATCGATCATTCGCTGCTGGTGACGCTTGGCGGTTCCGACCCCGCCCTCAAACCCGTCATGCTCATGGGCCACATGGACGTGGTCCCCGTGGTGCCGGGTACCGAGGCCGACTGGACACATGCCCCCTTTAGCGGGCACGTGGACGACACCTACATCTGGGGCCGCGGCGCGATCGACATGAAGGATCAGGTCGCAGGCATTCTCGAGGCGGTCGAGTATGCGCTAGCGCACGGTTGGCAGCACGAGCGCACGCTGCTCCTGGCCTTTGGCCAGGACGAGGAGACGACGCAGTACGGAGCAGGCGCCATCGGTCGTGCGCTCGAGGAGCGCGGCATTGAGCTTGAGTACCTGATCGACGAGGGCGACTACCGCATCGTTCCGGCTGCCGAGTACGGCGCAGGCGAGGGCTGGCTTATGCATGCCGATCTCGCGGAGAAGGGCTACGCCGATATCGTGTTGAGGACGCGTAGCGAGGGCGGGCATTCCTCCAACCCCTACGGTGGCACCTCGCTCGAGGTGCTGAGCCGCGCCATCGCCGCAATCTGCGATATCGAATGGCCGACGCGCGTCACGGATCTGCTTGCCGCCCAGCTCGTCGAGCTGGGGCTCTACACGGCCGACGAGATTGCCTCCAACAAGGACGCCATCGTGCGCGAGTGCCTCGCCAGCAAGAAGCTCTATCCGCTCGTGACCACCACCTGTGCACCGACCCAAATCGAGGGCGGTAGCACCGGTGCTAACGTGATGCCGCAGGATATGTGGTCCAATATCAATTTCCGCATGCTCGAGGGCACGAGCGTGGCCGATGTCGTGGCCCGCTGCCGCGTCGCCGTTGCCGAGGCGGGGCTCGCCGACCGTGTCGAAGTGGAGCTGGGCCCCGGCAGCTCCGAGCCCTCGCCGTCCCCGCGCATCGGTGGTCCCGGCCTCGAGGCGGTTCGCTCCATCGCCGCCCACTATTTCCGTGATCCAAAGGGGACGGAGGAAAACGGATCATTCGAGCCAGTGGCAATTGTGCCCTCGACCGTGATCGGTGCGACCGACGCTGCCAACTACCAGCACATTTGCCCTGGGTGCATTCGCTTCTCGGCCTTTGTGGTTGATGACGACGAGTGTGATCGCGGCGTCCACGGCACCGACGAGCGCATCACCCGTCGCGCCTACCTCCAGGGCATCCGCTTCCTCGTCGCTCTACTCCAAACGCTCTAGAATGTGACAAAGCGACAGTCCCTTTGTTAGCCGTTGGGGACGTTCTTAAACGACCGGTCGTTAATGAACTTCCCCAACGGCTACGTCCACTCATTCCGTGCGGGTTATATGCAGGTTTGCCTGCGCACGCTATCATGTATGGGTTAGACCGCAACTATGTACCCCATACGCGAAGGGATGCGCATGTATCTGAAGATCGACATGTTCTAGCCGGGCTTACCCCCGCAGTGGCGCCGCGCGCCCCATCAACTCTGCCGATTTTCACCTTCACGCATATAAAGGAGTCCCGCCATGCGCGACAAGCTCGAAAAGATTATCAAGGCCTACGAGGAGCTCGAGAAGAAGCTCTCCGACCCGGCCGTCGCCTCCGATATTAAGGAGTTCACGCGTCTCAACAAGGAGTACGCGCACCAGTCCGACCTCATCGCCGCCTCGCGCGAGTACATTGGCGCGCTCGATGACATCGAGGCTGCCAAGGAAATGCTCCACGATACCACCGATGCCGACGAGAAGGAGATGCTCCAGATGGACATCTCCGAAAACGAGGCCAAGCTTCCCCAGCTCGAGGAAGACATCAAGTACATGCTCATCCCGAGCGACCCCAACGACGACAAGAACACCATCGTCGAGATCCGCTCCGCCGCCGGCGGTGACGAGGCGGCCATCTTTGCCGGCGATCTGTACAAGATGTATCAGCGCTTCTGCGAGTCGCGCGGCTGGAAGACCACCGTGCTCGATTCCAGCCCCAGCGAGGCCGGCGGCTTTAAGTCCATTGAGTTCAAGGTCGAGGGCGACCGCGTCTACTCCGTCATGAAGTTCGAGTCCGGCGTGCACCGTGTCCAGCGCGTTCCCAAGACCGAATCCCAGGGTCGCATCCAGACCTCCACGGCAACCGTAGCCGTACTTCCCGAGGCCGAGGAGATCGACGTCCAGATCAACCAGTCCGACCTGCGCATCGACACCTACTGCGCCTCCGGCCCTGGCGGTCAGTGCGTTAACACCACTTATTCCGCCGTGCGCATCACCCACCTGCCCACCAACACCGTGGTGCAGTCGCAGGAGCAGCGCTCCCAGATCCAGAACCGCGAGGTCTGCATGCAGATGCTGCGTGCCCGTCTGTACGAGATGGAGCTCGAGAAGCAGCAGGCCGAGCTCGGTGCCGAGCGCCAGAGCCAGATCGGCCATGGCAACCGTTCCGAGAAGATCCGTACCTACAACCAGCCCCAGGACCGCGTGACCGATCACCGCATCGGCTTCAACTCCACCTACAACGGCGTCCTTCTGGGCGATCAGCTCGGCACCGTGATCGAGGCACTCGCCGCCGCCGAGCGAGCCGAGAAGCTGGCGCAGGCTGTGTAGTGGGTTACGCGGTTTTGCCAAACCGCGTAACGGCTCGACGCTGCGCGCCGCCCAGAGCGACAATTTGTCATTCAAAAGGCAAGGCATGACCAGAAGGTCTATGCC
>USHZ01000196.1 GCA_900554595.1 uncultured Collinsella sp.
CGCAGCACGATGATATCGGGCTGGATGCCAAAGCTGCGGAGCTCCTTGACGGAGTGCTGCGTGGGCTTGGTCTTGACCTCGTGGGCGGCGGCGATATAGGGAACGAGCGACACGTGGATGTAGCAGACGTTCTCGGGGCCGGCCTCCTTGCGATACTGGCGAATGGCCTCGACAAACGGCTGCGACTCAATGTCGCCGATGGTGCCGCCCAACTCAGTGATGACCACGTCGGAGCCGGTCTGCTCCTCAATACGACGGAACTTATCCTTAATGGCGTTCGTGACGTGCGGAATCACCTGCACGGTGCCGCCCAAAAAGTCACCGCGACGCTCGCGGGCGATCAGGCTCTTATAGATGGCACCAGTCGTAAAGTTGGAATCGCGGGTCAGGTTCTCGTCAATAAAGCGCTCGTAGTGGCCCAGGTCCAAATCGGACTCGTAGCCGTCCTCGGTCACAAAGACCTCGCCATGCTGGAACGGGCTCATGGTGCCGGGGTCGACGTTCAGATACGGGTCGGCCTTTTGCATCGTTACTTTGTAGCCACGCGACTTGAGTAGACGGCCCAGCGAGGCCGCGGTAATACCCTTGCCCAGAGACGAAACCACGCCGCCGGTCACGAACACATGCTTGGTCATATTGAGTTACCTGCGCTTCCCGTAGAAGTTGTCCATACACATCTTACGGGTCTTCATTGTAATACTCGCGACGCGCGCCGCACGCAATTTTTCTTACGCGCAATCGCATTTCTCCATCTCGAAACAAAACGCCGTCCGTTTGCCCAGGCGGCGTCGTTTCCACTATGAATGCGCGTTGTTATCGATCGGCGAGTTCGTCCTTGATCAAGTCCTGCACGAGCATACCGGCACGGATGCCCTTTAGATACCACTCGCCACGCTCCGTGAGACAAATACCATTTGCGAGCTGGCCGCCGTCGTCGCTGTAGCGCGAGACGACCTCAATGATGTCTTCGGATTTCAGGCGTTCAATTGCCGCGCGGGCGCGATACGGAGACACCCCCACACGCTCGGCAAGCGTCTTGCGCGAAAAGCCATAAAAACCGCCGTTGTCTTCGGACTGCCGTGCGATCTCCATCAGCACCTGCACCTCGACACGCTTCATATCGTTGACACTCGCACGACCCTTGCCAGCCATGGCAGCCTCCTCAAACCGAGCACGGCATCACTCGCACCGTGCGCGACCGGCACACCCCATGATGGCCGGCAACATCCATCATGCGGCATCCCCGCAAAAGGATGAAACAGTTAGGGTTATTGTATACCGCCCGAATCGCTTATAGGCAGGTAAACGGGCTAATTTTAGGTTAAACGGTAGCTTTGTTGATAAAAGGGGCACACCGAATGTATACCCGATGCGCCCCTTTCAGACCAATTTATCCAGGCTTAGCGGTGGAAGAAACCACGGCGCTCGAACTTGGGCTCGCAGCACACGTTGATGCCCAGCTTGCGCAACACCGTCTCGTCCGTCGGCGAGATGATCACGCTAAAGAAGGCATCGCAGCCGCGCAGCTGCTCCAGGCCCGAAAGGACGCGGGCCGCCGTCTCGCTCGTTGCCGAGGTGATCGAGAGCGCCATAAGCGTCTCGTCGGTGTGCAGGCGCGGGTTCTTGCTACCCAGAAAATGCGTCTTGAGCTTGCTGATAGGCTCGATCGCCTCATCGCTAATGACCTCGAGCTCAAGGTCAACGCCCGAGACATGTTTGAGTGCATTCATGATGAGCGAGCTCGCGGCGCCCAGACGAGTGGAAGTCTTGCCGGTCACCACGGAGCCGTCGGGCATGACCATGGCGCCTACGGGGCCACCCGTCAGCTGCTCCCTGGTAAGGGCGGCCGAGCGTGCGGGCGAGTAATTCTTGTCGATGCCGGCCTTCTTCATAATGATCTTGAGACGATCAACCTGCTCATCGCCCACACCGGTGCGGCGCACGGCCTCGACCGCAGCAAAGTAGCGGCGGACGATCTCCATCTTGGAGGCATCGCGACAGGCATCGTCATCGGTGATGGCAAAGCCGACCATATTTACACCCATGTCGGTGGGGCTCTGGTAGGGGCTCTCCCCCAGAATCTTTTCCATCAGGGCACGGACCACCGGGAAAGCCTCGACGTCACGGTTGTAGTTGACCGTGGTCTTGTTGTAGGCCTCCAAGTGGAAGGAGTCGATGATATTGGCATCGTCGAGGTCGGCCGTGGCGGCCTCATAGGCGATGTTGACCGGATGCGTGAGGGGCAGATTCCAGACCGGGAACGTCTCGAACTTGGCGTAGCCGGCGGCGGTGCCGTGCTTGTGCTCGTGATAGAGCTGAGACAGGCAGGTGGCGAGCTTGCCCGAGCCGGGGCCGGGAGCGGTGACCACGACGAGCGGACGAGTGGTCTCGACAAACTCGTTCTTGCCGTAGCCGTCGTCGGACACGATCAGATCGACGTCGTGGGGATAGCCCTCGATGGGATAGTGCAGCTTGGCGGGAATGCCGAGCGCGTTCAGGCGATTGCGGAACACATCGGCGGCGGGCTGGCCGGCGTACTGGGTGATGACCACGGCCGCGACAGCAAAACCATTGCCGCGGAACAGGTCGACCAGGCGCAAGACGTCCTCGTCATAGGTAATGCCCAGGTCACCGCGAGCCTTATTCTTCTCGATGTGGTTCGCGTTGATCGCGATGATGACCTCAACGTCATCGGCAATGCTCTTGAGCATGCGGAACTTGCTGTCCGGTTCAAAACCCGGCAGCACGCGGCTCGCGTGATAGTCGTCAAACAGCTTGCCGCCAAACTCCAAATACAGCTTGCCGCCAAACTGCGAGATGCGCTCCTTAATGTGAGCAGCCTGCAGCTCGATATACTTCGCGTTGTCGAAACCCTGGCGCATGTATGGCTCCCGTCCCGTTTCCATTTAATGTTCTAGGCGATTATAACGGAGCAGACCCTCCCCAACGAACTTCCCCTGCACCAACAAGAGGAACGTCGCAGGTTGAGCATAAGTCAGCGAGCGCCGTCCAGGACGTACAAGTTGGCATGAAAAAGGCAAGGCATAGACCTTTTGGTCATGCCTTGCCTTTTGAATGACAAATTGTTGTCCTGG
>USHZ01000197.1 GCA_900554595.1 uncultured Collinsella sp.
AGCCGTCATACCGCATACCTCCATATCGATATCAATTCAGCAGTATCGATAGTAGAAATCGCGGCTCATGCGCACGTGAGCGCATTGTCAAGTGTTTGTAAGGGCACGCTGGTTATGCAGCGGGCAGCGTAATGGTAAACACCGTGTGCTCGGGCGTCGATTCGCACGCAATGGTGCCGCTGTGTGCCGCGACAATCTCCTTGGCGATGGCAAGACCCAGGCCGGCGCCACCGCGATTGGTCGCACGTGCCGCGTCCAGGCGATAGAACTTCTCAAAGATCACCTTGAGCTTAGCCGCCGGAATCGGATCACCCTGATTGATAAAGCGAATTCGCACGCCGCCGTCATCTTGGCGCCCAGCCTCAATCGTGATGGTCGATCCTTCGTAGCTATAGGCGATGGCGTTTTTCATGATGTTGTTGAACACGCGAGCCATCTTGTCGCCATCTACGAGCACCGTCAGGTCCTCACGCACATCAACTTGGACATCTTTGTGCTGCTCGTTGAGAATGGGATAGAACTCATCGGCCACCTGCGCCAGCAGCAATCCCAGGTCGACGTAGCCGCGCGTGAGCACAATATCGTGGAAGTCAAAGCGCGTGATATCAAAGAACTCCTCAATAAGCGCGTCGAGTCGGTGCGCCTTGTCGAGCGCCACGCCCGTAAAGTGCGCGCGCTGCTCGACTGGCAGCTCGGGGGCCTCCTGCAGCAGGGAGAGGTAGCCCACCACGCTGGCGAGCGGCGTGCGCAGGTCATGCGCCAAGTATGTGACCAAATCGTCCTTGCGATGTGACTCGTCACGCAGGACTTGCTGGACTTTGCGCTCGCAATCGCGCACGCGGTTGAGCACACCCTCGACCTCCAGGAAGTCGCCGTCGATGTTATCCCAGGCGTCAGGATGATCGATCAGGCGGTCCTGGATACGGGCCGCAAGCACGCGGTCGGCATGCTGTCCCCCTTGCTCGTAGCCTTGGTAATACAGCGCTCGGCCACAAAAGAATAAGACACACACGGCAAGCGCCAGGACAAAGCCAATCATGTTGAATACAAAGCCGGCGTCAAAGAACACCGGTCCCTCAATGCCACCGAGTGCCATGGCGCCGATCGCCAGCGTCATGGTCCACGCGGCGCCGCCGATCACCACGCAACGACGCACGATTTCAAAGCGATCGATCAGCAAGAAGCCGAGAAGTAGCACCGCCAAGATACCGGCGATGTTATCAATGCCGATCAGCAGCAGACTCAGCAAAAAGAACAGCACCGTCGCAAGCGCGCGATTATCGATAACCGCCCTTACATATTCAAAGAGCCAATCGGGCACCTCAAACGCCTGCTTATCATCTTTTGTCATGTGCATGTCCTCGCAAACAAAGGCGTTATTCGATGATATAGCCGACGCCCCAAACGTTTTTGATAAAACGCGGCTTCTGAGCGTCGTCACCGATCTTTTCGCGCAGGTGACGAATGTGTACCATCACCGTATTGTTGGAGCCGGGCATAAAGTCCTCGTTCCACACCGCGCGGAACAAGTTCTCCACGGGCACAACGCTGCCGCGATGCTCGGCCAGATACAGCAAGATGGAATACTCGATGGGCGTGAGACGCACCGGTGCACCGTCCACCGTCACGGAGCGAGCGTCACGGTTGATCTCGAGGCCGTCGAGCTGAATGACCGGAGACTCAGCCACCTGCACTCGGCTACCGTAGCTGGTATAGCGGCGCAACTGAGCCTGAACGCGCGCGATGAGCTCCAGCGGGCGGAACGGCTTGACCACGTAATCGTCCGCGCCAAGCGAAAGGCCCTCGACCTTATCCTGCTGGGCATCGCGTGCCGTCAACATAATTACGGGATAGGTATAGCTGGCACGGATGGTGCGCAGCAGCTCAAAGCCGTCGATATCGGGCAGCATGACGTCGAGCAGTGCTAGGTCGAACTCTTGCTCCAGGATTGCCTTGGCCGCATCGGCCCCGCTGTAGGCGATCTGGACGTCAAAGCCCTCCTTTGTGAGGTAGATACCAACCAGGTCGGCGATGGCCTTCTCGTCATCAACTACCAGTATGCGCTCGTTCATGCGTGCTCCTCTCGCGCTCCATTATGCCCGAGGCGGCGCCCGCAACACACAACAAGCGCGGGCGATTAAGTCGACCTTAAGCACCCTTGCGCCCATTCGAGCACGAATGCGGGCCATGCGCGCACGCAACGATCGTCGTCGCCGGCAAACGATATACTCTAGTGCCAGAAGAGACCATCCCGTCGAAAGCGAAATCTGTGAAGTCCCTCATCTCTTTTGCAAAGCGCTCCGCCCAGCTTGCTGCCGGCTTTGTCTGCGCCATCGCCCTTGTCGCCGGCGTACCTGCTGTTGCCGGTGCCCAAGTGCTCACGACCGACGACGTCTGCGGCAAGACCGCCGACGTCCGCGGCATCACGACAGAAAACCTGCCCGATATCGAGGCAACTAATGCCCTTGTTATGGGCAAGGATGGCACCGTCTACTATGGACGCGGCGCCGATGAGCAGGTCAAGATTGCCTCGATCACCAAGGTCATGACCGCAATCCTGACCGTCGAAAACTGCAAGATGGACGAGAAGGTCACGGTGAGCAACGCTGCCGCCACCGTAGGCAACTCGACTGCCGGCCTGCTCGAAGGCGACGAGCTCACCGTGGAGCAGGCACTACGCGGCCTGATGATCCCCTCGGGCAACGACGCCGCCATCGTGCTTGCCGAGTACGTGGGCAAAAAGATCGACCCCAAGACCAAAGACGCCGAGGCAACCTTTGTGAAGGCCATGAACGAGCGCGCCAAAAAGCTCGGCTGCACTGGCACGGTCTTTGAGAACCCACACGGTCTGGACTTTGATGAGTGGGCCGGCGACATGCACTCAACAGCACATGACGTGGCACTGATGATGCAGGAGGCCATGAAAAACGATACGATTCGTGAAGTCGTCGCGAGCGAGGATTCTTGGATTGAGGTCACGGGCGCCGATGGCACAGACCATTCGCATTCCATGGACACGCACAACGTTTTGCTCGGTCAGGACGGAAACATTGGCGGCAAGACCGGCACCACCGACGACGCGGGCTAT
>USHZ01000198.1 GCA_900554595.1 uncultured Collinsella sp.
GCTTCAGAAATCCTTCGAAGTCGGTCTCGACGACATCTCCAGCCTGGAACATGATTTACCTCCTGGCCCGGCGCCACCATGGCGCGTTGATAAACGTTGGTGCTCCTTTAGTAAAACCTTTATCAAAGGTTATGCGTTCGTCATTTAGGCAAGTGGTAAAAAACCGCAGGGTAGACGGGATAAAACGTTTAACCATCCCATTTGTTTGTCACATTCTGAAGGTACTTTTATGCAAACCTACTTTCCCAATTGGAATCTATCCTTTTGGCCGGGCAATTGACCGTCTATCGTTTAAGCCCGACGGGTATGAACGGGGCATCTGCAACGCCACCGCAAGGAGACACCATGGAGACTATCGAAGCGCTCATTCACCGTCGCAGCTGCCGCAACTACAGCGATCGTCCCGTCGAGGCCGAAAAGCTTGCGCGTATTATCGAAGCCGGCCAATATGCACCGAGCGGCATGGGCCGCCAGCCGGTGACGTTTGTCGCCGTCACCGACCCCGCGACCGTCGAGCGTCTCTCACGGCTCAACGCCCAGGTCATGGGCAGCAACGGAGACCCCTTCTATGGCGCCAAGACCGTTGTGGTGGTGCTGGTTGACCGCAGCGTGCCCACACATCTGGAAGACGGCTCGCTCGCCATGGGCAACCTGCTCAACGCCGCCTATGCACTGGGTGTCGATTCGTGCTGGATTCACCGCGCGCATGAGGTCTTTGACTCGCCCGAGGGCCTGGAGCTGCTGGCCAGCTGGGGCCTGCCCGCCGACGGCAGCCTGCGCGGTGTCGGTAACTGCATTCTTGGCTACGCCGAGGACACGCTACCCGAGGCAAAGCCGCGCCGCGACAACGTCGTCTACGTAAGGTAACCCAGGAGCGTCAGCGGGGGTAGCTAATTTTGGACGGGGCTATTTTAGCTACCCCACTCGCAACTTATATTGACGTCGCCGTTGTCGTCGTTTCGTCCGTGTGAGTCGTTTCGGCACCGTCGCCTTGTTCGTCCTCGTCCTTTTGAGCATCTGCGATGGTGGAGGCCGCCGCGACGATGCCGCGCTGGGGTGCGACGCCCGTCTGGGTCTGAGCGCCCTCGACAACTTCTGTGCCTGCATGCGCGAGCTCGGGCGATTTAAACACTGCGTCCAAGTTGGCGCCACCGCCGGCATAGCCAAGCGCAGCGAGTGCGATGACGATCACTGCAACGGCGGCCACGATCGGCACGTAGCGATGCCAGCCGGCGGGATTGAGCCCGCTGCGGCGAGCCGCCCCGCGGCTGATGTAGCCGAGCGTTCCGTCGTGCTTGAGCTTTGAGCCCACCACGCGTTTGCGGCCCCACAGCGAGGACTCTGCCTGCATTGCCAAGCGGGCGCTTGCCGAAGGATAGCCGTATTTAGTGCGCTTGAACGAGCCATCAAACCCCGAGGCGTGTTTACCCCACGTCACCGATGTCGTGCGTCGGTTGACCGGCGCGGCACTCCGCCTTCTGCGGCTCGGTTTTGAAGTCTCAGCCATATGCCCTCGCACGCCGTAACCAAATCGAAACAATAACGCTTTGGACTGTAGCACACGCGTCGCGCGCGGTCACGGGCGCCTCGCTCAACGGTCATCGTCCTTCAGCAAGCGCCACAGCGTTGTACGGCTTATGCCCAGTACCTCCGCCGCACGGGTTCGGTTGCCGTGGAGATGATCTACAACCAGATGCGCGATATCTCGCTCGGTATCGGCCAGCGGTCGCAGGATATACAGGTCGCTTTCGAGCGTCGGGGCGCCAAAGGCTGCGGTCTTAATCACGTCCTCTTGGGCGAGCACTTCCTCCGCCACAGCGCGGTCCACCGCGCCCGCCCCCACCAATATATACAGTCGTTCCGAGACCTCGCGGAGCTGCAGATAATTGCGCGGCCAGCGGTAAGCATCGAGCGTCTTCGTCGCCGCGGAAGACAGCGTGGGCGCTGCCGTCCCAAATGCGTCAGCGAGATATTCCAAATAGCGCGCAACCTTCGTCGACGCGGCTCCCTGCTCGGCGATTGCCGGCGCCACGCTCACCGCACAGGCGAAGCGCTCGGTCACAAAGGCGGCTTGATCACTTTCGCTGCCGCCCGGCATGTCATTCGCCGTCAGCACCACATGGCAGCGCGTCGCCAACGCGGTGTCGGCCATCGTGGAGACCAGCTCGCGGAGGCGCTGGGGGCCAACCGCGTTCCAGCCCTCAATGCAAAGGGTCAGCCCCGTTTGGAACAACGGCGATTCGGCGCTTTTGAGCACATGGCGCCAACCGCGATCGGTGAGTTCATCGAGCGCGACGGAAACAAAGGGCTGATCGGCAAAAGGACCGTCCAGATAGAGGCGCTTGGCGATCTCAACCTGACCCGCTCCCAGCTCACCCTCGAGCATAAGGGGCACACCGCGCGCGTAGCTCTCGGCAACCGGTGCAGCTACCGCAGCGGCACCCTCAACGATGCCGTACGCGCTCGATTCGTAGCGGGCCTCAACCTCGTCGGCGTTGAGCCACTCGATGCCCGCATGCGCCGCGGCGCCGCGCACCTCGCGGACCACGACGACCCAAAGCCCCCCGCCCTCTTTGTCGGTGGGGCGAACGGTCAGGCTCAGGCGCGTACCCTCACGCCCCATAACCAGACGCGCGCCGTCTCCTATACGGTCGAGACGCTCAGCGACAAAAGCCGCCACATCCCGCTCAAGCGCCGCGCCATTCATGGTAGAGATCGCGACGTCCCCACGCGCATCGATTGCCAATGCCGAGGCCCCGGCAGCAGCTAGGGCATCGGTCAAGATGTTCAGCTTGGCATCGCTATCCATGATTTGCCCCTGTCCGCAGCGACGTGCAACCGCCGACGGTCGCACGACCGAGTGTTTCAAAATTGAACGATATTGCTCACCAAACACTATAGGGCAGAAAGCGTCATCCTGCAAGTATAGGTGTTGCCCCGCATCGCCATCCTGGCGGGGCGATAAGAGCTCTTCGGGACTTAT
>USHZ01000199.1 GCA_900554595.1 uncultured Collinsella sp.
CAAGCTCCAGGCCAAAGGCGACCTCGTCGAGCACGGTGTCCTTGCAGATCTGGCGGTCGGGGTTTTGGAAGAGGGTCGCGACCTCGCGAGCGATGCGGCTCGTGGGAACGGCTGCGGTATCCAGTCCCGTGACGCGCACGCTGCCCGAGGCGGGCTTAAGCAGGCCTGTGAGCAGCTTGGTGAGCGTGGTCTTGCCAGCGCCGTTTTGACCGACGATGCCCACGAGCTCGCCGGGATAGAGGGTCAGGTTGAGGTCGTGGACGGCGGCGCCGCCACTGGGATAGGCAAACTCAACGTGATCGAAGGTGAGCACGGGCTCGGCGTCCTTGGCGTGCGGGCGCAACGACGGTGCGTGCGGTGAGCCGGCGGGTGCCTGAATGTCGCTGTTTGCGCGTGCGGGGTCGACGATGCCCGTAATCAGGCGCTCGGCCTCATCAACATCCAAACAGGGAGTGCCGCTGGCCAGGCCATCGGTCTCGAGGCTGTTGAAAATGCGCGTGACACGCGGGCAATCGACGCCGATGGCGCGGAGCTCATCGGCGTGCGCGAAGACGTCGTGCGGCTCGCCCTGTAGCGCGATTTCGCCATGATTGAGCACGAGCACGCGGTTGCAATACTCCGAAAGCAGGGCGATTTTTTGCTCAACGACGACGATGGTGATGCCGAGCGCACGGTTTGCCTCGCGTAGGGTCTCGAAGACCAGCGTGGAGCTGGCGGGGTCGAGCGCCGCGGTGGGTTCGTCGAGTACGAGCACGCGCGGACGCATGGCGAGGATGGCGGCGATGGCTACCTTTTGCTTCTGTCCGCCCGAGAGGGTGGCGATCTCGCGGTCGCGCAGGTCGCTGATGCCGACGGTCTCGAGCGTCTCGCTCACACGTTGCTCAATCTGGTCGTGGGGAACGCCAAAGTTCTCCAGGCCAAAAAGCATCTCGTCCTCGACGACCGAGGCAACCATTTGCGTGTCGATGTCCTGCAACACGCTGCCGACGATCTGCGACACATCGGTGAGCGAAACTTCACAGGTGTCGTTGCCGTCGACAGTGACGGAGCCAAAGAACGTGCCGGTGTAATGGTGGGGTACGGCTCCCGACAGACAGGCGGCGAGTGTGGACTTGCCGGCGCCCGAAGGCCCGATAATGCCGATAAAATCTCCCCTGTTCACGCCGAGCGAGATATGCTTAAGCACCTGCTCTGTCTGCGTGCCATAGGAGAACGAGACATCGTCGACGTTGATGATCGTTTCCATGGATACCTTTCATAGTCATTGGGGACGTTCTTACATGACTAGTCGTTTAAGAACGTCCCCAAGAGCTAGTTGTCTGGGACAGTCTTTGATGGTGGGACCGCTTTGGTGCGGTCCGTTCATCATATCAGGCTACTTGCCGAGCACCTTGCACAGCGGGAAGAAGAGGGCCTGGATCACGACGGCGTTAAAGACGGCGGTGCCGAGCACGATGGGTACCTTGGCAAGTGCCGTAGGCAGCGCGGCACCCATGATGACGGTGCCCAGGGCTGCGAAGAGAGCGCCCGAAACCAGGGTGGTGAGCAGCCCGGCGATAAAGGGGTTAATCTTGTCGCCGCCGATGTTGGACTTAACGAGGGCGACCATGGTCAGTGCGCCGGCGAGCTCGGTGACAAAGTTGAGGCCGGGGATAGACGTGGTGATCTGTATGACGGCTGCCGACAGGATGCCAAAGATGGCGGCCTGGGCAAAGCTTGCCTGCGTCAGTGCGATGGCCAGGGCGTAGGCGGCGATGATGAACTGAGGTTTAATGCCCGTTACCGCCAGAGCGTTGCCGACGGTCATGTTGAGGATAAAGCCGGCGGCAAGCAGGATAGCGAGCAAGACAAGCGAGCTGACATCGAGGATGCCCTTATTAGAGGCGGCGTTGGTCGAGATGGTGCGGGCTTGGGCGTTGGTAGCCATGATGTTCTCCTTAAGGTGAGATTTGAGATAAGAGTGTCCTGGACCCCCACGAAAGGGGCTAAATCGAAAAGGGGATCAATTTTGAATAATGGAGCACGGAGACGGCTTTACGAGGGGCCCCAGGTCGGCGCGAAAGAGGAGCGAAGCGTACTTGGGTACGCGAGCGACGAATGAACGCCAAGATGGGGTGGCTCGTAAAGCCGAGCGGGTTAGTTAAGCTTCAAGGCCTTCTGGATGGGCAGGTAGAGAGCGCCGACCAGGATGGCGTTAAAGACGGCGGTCATGGCGACGACGGGCAGCATGGCAGCGGCGAGCTCGCCCACCACGCCGAGCATGGCCATCTTGATGACCATGAAGATGGCGCCCGAGACAAAGGTGGTCACGAAGGTTGCGACGATGGCGACGGCGGGCTTAACCTGGCCGTCCTTGGCAGCGGCGTTGACAATGGCGGCCATGAGCATGGCGGCGATGCCCTCGGCGGCAAAATCGACGAACGGCGAGGTGGTGGTGATCTGGATCACGGCGGCCGAGATCAGGCCGATAACGAGCGCCTGACCGATGTTGGGGCGCACGACCAGGATGGTGAGGCAGAAGGCCGAGATAATGAACTCGGGGCTGATCATGCCGCCCGAGATGCCGGAGATGGCCTTGCCGACGGTGAAGTTGAGGATGAAGCCAGCGGCAAGCAGGATGGCGAGCAAGACGAGGGCGCGGACGTCGAGTTTGCCACGGTCGGCGGTCTGGACGGTGCGGGGCTGGGCGGCGGTGGTGTTCTGAGACATGGTGAAAATCCTTTCGGAGGGGAAGTGCAAGAGAAGAAAGCGGAGGCGCGTGATGCGAATGCGATCGGGCTCGAGATAGAAAAAGGCCCCCGGTCGAAACCGGAGGCCTTTCAATCACCTAGAGCGCAAAAACAGGCGTGAGGGACTCACTGTCGACCGATTGTATTCGCATCACGCCACCACCAGTTGTTGAGAGACTTCATCGTGTTCTTCATGTCGGTGGCTCCTTTCGTGAT
>USHZ01000200.1 GCA_900554595.1 uncultured Collinsella sp.
CGGCCCAGATTCTCGTACTTGAGCACACGGTCGATCACGGCACGCTCTTCGTCGGTCACCAAGCCGTCGCAAGGAGCCTCCACGATGGTGCCGTCCTCCTTAACCGTGGGGTTGACGCCCGAGTTGAGGCCGTCGTGCTTTTGGACGAAACGAGCCGTCTGCTGGAACGGAATCGAGAGGATTTCGCGCTTGGAACCAGGCGTGATGTCGTGCGCCGGCATAAAGACCTTGGTGAAGTACATATTAGAGGCAAGGCAGAGTGCAAGCACCGCAAGAACTCCCACCCAGCGGAAACGCGGGATGGCACCCGAAGGCGCAGTACCGGCCTGCTTGGCTGCGCGACGAGCCGCATGCGCGTCCCATGCGCAAAACGCCGCCGCGATTACGCATGCCGCCAGGGGAAACACCAGGCCGCCGTTGCGCAGAAACGTGGAACCCATGGCACCCAGAGCGAGCAGCAGCCAGTCATGGCGCGCAAAGAGCACGGGCCTCTGTTCGCCCGCACGCTCGGCATTGGCATCGCGACGGGGCAGGCCGCAGCTCACGAGCTTCACGGTCTGCACCAACAGCACCAAAAACGCGTCGGCAAACAGCACGTCTTTGGTAAGCAGGGCCGCGTAGTTGGAGAACATGGGCATAAACACAAAGAACAGCAAGATCACGCCGCGGACCGGCAGACTCACGCCCAGCTTGCGCAGCGACGAGATGGAATAGGCCATGCAGGCGGCCGTAATGACGAACTGAGCGCAGGTGTAGATGGCAAGACCTGCGTTGGCGCTGTTGAACAGTGAAAGCCCCAGCTGGACGCACAAACCGATGATAGCCGTGTGCACGACCGGGTGATGTCCGTTGAGTAACACATTGGGATTGAGCAGGCGCAGGTAGTCGCTCGTACCGTTGGGGTAGTTGAACCACTGGCGGATCTGCGCGCCGGTGTCCCCCATAAAAAGGCCGGGCAGCGAAGCGATGAGCGTGGGCGCCCAGGCGATCATAAGCACCAGGAAGGGCCCGGCAAAGGGATGGACCGAGAGCAAGGCGTGAGCCACACGCCATATGCGGCCAAAGTGCGCCTCGGAAAACGGGATGCGCCGAGAGCTCAGCCAATCTAGACACTCAAAAGCCAGATAGAAGGCAACGACCGCCAAGAGCATCCAGCCCACACCGCCTATCCAGGCGCAGATGATGCGGGCCTTGTCTCCGAGCACGATCTCGGCCGAATCGATGAGGTCGTAGCTACGGCCAAACACCATGCAGACGGCAAAGAACAGCGACGGAAGGATCACCGAGGGGCGCCAAGCGTCGCCGCGGCCAAAGAATACGTAGCGAAACGGCAGCGTGAGCAGGCAGGCAAGTGCAAGCAGCATGACCGCGTCGGTATGGCCGGCAAACGAGAGGAGCACCTCGTAGCACACGTACAGCATGCCCGAGGCTTTGGGGTCAATCGCCAAGACTGCGTTGCTCGACACCGGGGCGGGATCGATGGAAAACGCCGTGGTCGCCAACAGCGCGAGCAGAAATGCAATGAGCGTCTGCTTGGCGGGGTAGCGCTTAAACCAGACGATGCGGGCAGCGTCGCGCGCAGCCGTTGTGGAGAGGTCGGAATCCTTCACAGTCCGAAAGCCTTTCTAGAAACCTATCAAACTCGGCAAAACCACCACAAAGGTGCCTGTCCCCTTTGTGGTGGTATGTGGTGGTTAGGCGTCCAGGTAGACGCGCTGGGGCTGGTTGCGGTGGCGGGCGAAGATGACGAGCGCCAGGCCGGCGATCACGAGCGGCAAACTCAGCAGCTGACCCATGGTGATGACGCCGCCCAGCAGATAACCCAGCTGGGCATCGGGCACGCGCACGAACTCGACGAGAAAGCGGACGATGCCGTACCCCATCACGAACACGCCCATAAACGTACCCTGGGGCAGCAGCGGCTTTTTGCGGCTGAGCACCTGCAAAAAACAAAAGAGCACGATGCCCTCAAGAAACGCCTCGTAGAGCTGGGAGGGATGGCGCGGCATATCGCCCGCGGTGCCGCCAAAGACCACACCCCAGGGCAGATCGGTCGGCTTACCCCACAGCTCACCGTTCACGAAGTTGGCGCAACGTCCCAGGCACAGCGCCAGCGGAGCACCGATCACGGCAAGGTCGGCGACGGTCCAGGCATCGAGCTTGTACATGCGGCACACGATGATGCCGCCCAAGATGCCGCCGACCAGGCCACCGTGGAAGCTCATGCCTCCCTCGTTGGTGGCAAAGATTTCGAGCGGGTGGGTCCAATAGTAGCCATCGCCGTAAAAGACAACGTAGAACAGGCGCGCGCCGATGATGAGGCCAAAGACCGCGCCGACCACGACGCTCGTCAGGTCATCAATCGTAATGTCGAAGCCCCAACGACGCTGCGTGCGGTACATAACGACCGCCGTGAGCAGAGCGCCGACCACGTAGGCCAGGCCGTACCAGTAGATAGTGATGGGGCCCGCCGAGATCGCGACGGGATCAAGCATATGGTAGAGGTCGTTGAGCATATCGATCTCCTGCTCCCTACATACAAATGCGGCCGCGGGCCTTACTCTCGCAGCCGCATATTTGGACGTAACGTCTATGCGGAGTGTACCGTCCGCAGCTTTCGCATCTTAGAACGGCGCGTACTCGTCGTACAGGTCCTCGGCCTCGCCGGAAGCATTGACCTGCTCAACGCGGGTAACGCCGGGCACATGCTCCTTCAGGATGCGCTCGATACCCATGGAAAGGGTTAGCGAGCTCATGGGGCAGCCGGCGCAGGCGCCCTGCAGCTCCAGCTTGACAACACCCTCGTCGTCGACGCCCACATACTCCATATCGCCGCCGTCGGCCTGCAGGTTGGGGCGAATCTCTTCAAGAACCTTCTTAAGCAGCTCTTCGTTAACAGCCACAGGGGCTCCTTTCTCACAATAACGCGGGC
>USHZ01000201.1 GCA_900554595.1 uncultured Collinsella sp.
CCCAGGTGACATCGTGCATGCAGACGGTCGTGTCCGAAGGCACGGGCGTTGGCGGTGCGGTCGATGGCTATGACGTGGCGGGCAAGACCGGTACGGCCGAGCGTGCTGACGATAACGGCGGTTACCTCAAGGAGAACTATATGTCGTCCTTTATGGGCTTTGCACCGGCACAATCGCCCAAGGTGCTGTGCTATATCACACTCGATGGAACGCCGAGCGGCTCGGATGCCGCCGCGGTGCCATTCCAGTCCATTATGGCCAACGCACTCGACGTGCTGGGTATCCCGCGCACGAAGTAGGGGGTTAGAATCTTGAGCGTGGTCTGCCGTTTGATCTGAAGGGTGTTCACATGCCCTGCACCACGCGCGCATGGCACTGGGATACAATACGCCGATAGCATTATTAGGTTTACAGGGGAGCTGCAATGATAGAGATCGCCGTCAACAACCTCGCGGCCTCAACGGGGGCCCGAACCGTGACGGAAGAAGTCGATCGGGTATGCCGCGGGTGCGTTATCGACTCGCGTCAGGTCGAGGAGGGGACGATCTTTGTCGCCTTCCCCGGCGAAAAGGTCGACGGCAATGATTTTGCCTCCCGTGCCATCGAGTCGGGTGCCGGTGCCGTCGTGATGACGCGCGAGCCCGATGCCGAGCTGGTTTCGCTGGCGCAGGACAAGGGATGCGCCATCTTGATGACCGACGACCCCGAGGAGTTCTTGCTGCGCCTGGCGCATGTATATCGCTTGGAGCTTGGCTGCCTGGTCGTCGGCATTACCGGTTCGATTGGCAAGACGACGACCAAGGACGTGCTCGCCGCCGTGCTCGCCAAGCGTTATCGCGTCTGGGCCACCAAAGGCAATTTCAACAACCTGATTGGCATGCCGCTCACGGTGCTTTCTGCTCCGGCCGATACCGAGGTTCTGGTGCTCGAGATGGGCATGAACCATTTTCATGAGATTGAGCGCCTGTCCCAGTCTGCCAACCCCAATCTTGCCATCGTGAGCAAGATCGGAACCTCCCACATCGGTATTCTGGGCAGCCGCGAGAACATCGCCCGCGCCAAGTCCGAGATTGTCCAGGGCATGTGCGCCGCCGGCGACTTCTCGCCGTTGCTGGTTTTGGGCGGCGAGGACGACTTTACGCCGTTTATTCGCGATACGTTCGCCCAGCCTGCGGGTATTGACGTGATGATGGCCGGCGTCTCGGACGACGACGAGATCCGCGCGCGCGACATTCGCGTCGACGACGAGGGCCATCCGGTCTTTACGCTCGACTTTGGTCAGGGCGACACGGTCGATACCATGCTGGCCATTCCCGGCGTGCAGTCCGTGCCCAATGCCGTCAAGGCCGCCGCGGTCGCCTATCGTCTGGGCGTGACGCCCGAGCAGATCGATGCTGCCTTTAGGGGTCTTACGATCACCGGCCACCGTCAGGAGATCAAGCGCGCCAAGAGCGGAGCACGCATCATCGACGACTCCTATAACGCCAGTGCCGAGTCTATGGCTGCCGGCCTCGATTTGCTGTGCTCGCTTTCGTGTGACGGTTCGCGCATGGCGATCTTGGGCGAGATGGGCGAGATGGGCGACGAGGCTCCCCGCATGCATGAGCTCGTGGGCGCCTATGCCGCCGCCAAGAAGCTCGACATGCTCGCGTGCGTCGGTGGTGAGCTGGCTCAGCTCATGGCCGATGCCGCACGCATGATGGGCATGGATGAGGACCGCATCCAGGTGTTCTCCGATTATCAGCAGGTGCTCGACCGCATGGGCGGCGCGCTCGAAAATCATGATGTTGTATTGGTCAAGGGTTCCCGTTTTGTTGAGCTCGACCGCTTTGTGGAAGGTGTGTGCTAGCCCATGTTCGGCAATCCCTCGTATCCTACGTATCAGGCCTTTTTGGGACTTGGCATCGCTGCCGCCATTGCGCTGCTGCTTATGCCGTGGTGGATCAAGCTGCTGAAGGTCGAGGGTATCGGCCAGCAGGTCCGAGCCGACGGCCCCAAGCGTCATTTGATTAAACAGGGTACGCCGACCATGGGCGGCGTCATCATCCTTGTCGCGATCTCGCTGACCTGCCTGTTGATGGGCAAGCTCACCACCGAGCTCGTGCTCGTGCTGCTTGCCACGCTGGCCACCGGCGTTTTGGGTCTCATCGACGACCTGACCTCCGTCACGCATGGTCGCTCGCTCGGCCTGACGCCTCACGCCAAGATGATCGGTCTGACCATCATCTGCGTCACTTTTACCGTGCTCGCAGTCAATTGGTGCGGCGTCGCCCCCGAGATTCGTTTTCCCGGCGGCCTGACGATTGACCTCGGTGTTCTTTCGACCACCATCTGCGGCCTTTCGTTCCCGTGGCTCTACATTGTATTTTGCTGGCTGATGATCGCTGGTCTCTCCAATGCCGTGAACCTGACCGATGGTCTGGATGGCCTTGCCGGCGGCACTTCCATGATCGCCATGCTCGCCATGGCCGCTATGGCGTTTTTGCACGGTGACGTGAACCTGTCCATCTTCTGCACGGCGTGTGCCGGTGCCTGCCTGGGCTTTTTGTGGTTCAACTGCTACCCGGCGAGCATCTTTATGGGTGATACCGGCTCGCTTGCCCTGGGTGCCGCGTTTGCCTGCACCTCCATCATGACCAACACCGAAGTCGTTTCCCTCATCATCGGCGGTCTGTTTATCGTCGAGACCCTGTCGGTCATGATCCAGGTTGTCTATTTCCACTTTACGCACAAGCGCGTCTTCCTTATGGCGCCCATTCATCATCATTTCGAAAAGAAGGGCTGGGCCGAGACCAAGGTCGTTATCCGTTTTTGGATTATCGCCGCGGCCTTTGGCGCCGTTGGCCTCGCCCTGTTCTTCCAGTTGGGATAGTGGTCTTTCATGCCTCTTGCTGATGTCTTTAGCCTGCTCGTTTTGGG
>USHZ01000202.1 GCA_900554595.1 uncultured Collinsella sp.
AAGGAGTATGTATGTCCGTTGAGGTCATGAGGTCTGTGATCGAGGCCGCCGAGGGTCGCGTGCCCGTCGACACGCTGTTTGCCAATGCGCAGATCGTCGACGTATATGGCCAGCGCGTGGCGCCCGGTAGCGTTGCCGTCAAGGACGGCGTAATCGTCGGCGTGCTCTACGACGGTCGCGACGATTCCGCCGGCACCTACGAGGCGGCTGAGGTCATCGACTGTCAGGGTCGCTATATCGCCCCCGGCTTTATCGACGGACATCTGCATATCGAGTCCTCGAACATCCGTCCCGCCGAGTATGCGCGCATGGCGGCGACGCGCGGCACCACCACCGCCATTGCCGACAGCCACGAGATCGCCAACGTTTCCGGCCTGGACGGCCTGCGCTTTATGATCGAGGACGGCCGTCGCGCGCCCATTTCCATCAAATACATGATGCCCTCGTGCGTGCCCGCGCTGCCCGATGAGCAAGCGGGTGCTGTGATTACCGCCGCCGATATGCAGGCGTTTTTTTCCGAGCATCCGGGCGATGTCTTTGGTCTGGGCGAGATGATGAACCTGCCGGGCGTCTTTATGGCCGATCCCGAGACCTGCGCTCGCATCGATGCTGCCAACCAAACGCCGTCCAAGCAGGTCGACGGCCATGCGCCACTTGTTGCCGGCAAGGACCTCAACGCCTATGCCGCGGCGGGCATTATCGCCGACCACGAGTCGACGATTCCCGAGGAGGCACTCGACAAACTGTCCCGCGGCATGTATGTGATGCTGCGCGAAGGCACGTGCAGCCATGACCTGGCTAACCTGTCGCCGATGCTGCTGGAAAACCCCGCCCGTGCCCGCCGCTGCTGTTTTGCGACCGATGACCGCGCTCCCTCCGATGCACTTTCGACCGGCATGATCGACAATGCCTGCCGCGTGGCTATCGAGGCTGGTATTGACCCCGTGGTTGCCATCTCCATGGCGTCCCTCTCCACGGCCGAGGCATTTGGCCTGGATCACGGCTGCCGCGACCCGCACGAGCTGCGTGGTGCGATTGCCCCGGGCAAGCGTGCCGACCTGCTGGTGCTCAATGACCTGACGTTTGCCACGGCTCCGCATCGCGTATATGCCGCCGGTGCTCTGGTGGCGCAGGACGGCACCTTTGTGGGCGAGATTGCACCCGAGATGGCCGAGGTTGCGGCCCTTGCCGATGAGCTGCGTGCTTCCGTTAAGCTGCCGAAGCTATCGCTCGACGTGTTCGACTATGCCTTTAAGCCGGGCGAGGCCGTGATTGACGTGGTGCCGGGCAAGGCCATCACGGGCATGGCTCGTCCCGAGAATGCCGAGGGCCTGCGCCGCATTATGCTGATCGAGCGTCACGGCCGCGGCGTGTCACTGCAGGCTGAGGGCGCCGATGGCGACGGTCCCGCCGGCATGGGGCTCGTCGGCAAGCATATCGGTCGCGGCTGGGTGCGTGGCTTCACCATTACGGGCGGTGCCATCGCCTCGACGATCGGCCACGACTCGCACAACGTATGCGTGGTGGGCGACAACGCGGCCGATATGATGGCTGCCGTTGAGGCTGTTGGCCAGGGCGGTCACGTGCTGGTGCGCAACGGCGAGGTCGTGGCGCGTATTCCGCTGGCGCTCGGCGGTCTGATGAGCGAGGGCACGGCCGAGGATGTCGCCGCACAGCACGACGACTTTATGGTCAAGGCGCGCGCCATGGGTATTGAGCCGCCGCTCGACCCCATCATGGGCATCATCTTCCTGCCCCTGCCGGTGATCCCGACGCTCCGCATTCGCCCCGAGGGCATGTTCGACGTCACTACCTTCACCTACGCCGACTAGTCATTGGGGACGTTCTTAAACGACTAGCCGTCGGGGTGGCGTGTCGCCTGACGCCGCGGCCGTGAGACCTCTGGCATGTGTGAGCTATTTGCTAGGTCCTTGTAACGTTTGCGCCCGCGGAGTCTTATCTGAGCTCCCTTTGGGTACGTTGGAATCGGATATACGTCCGATTCCATCAAGCCCGAAGGGAGCTTTTCTATGTTTAAACTGATTGCATCCGATATGGACGGCACGTTGCTTGACGAAAACGGCCAGGTGCCTCCCGAGACCTACGAACTGATTCTGGCGCTACACGAGCATGGCGTGCATTTCGCCGCATCGTCAGGTCGTCGCTACGATCGCCTGTGCGAGTTCTTTGCGCCCGTTCGCGACAAGATGGACTTTGTCGCCGCCAACGGCGCCCAGGTCTACGCCGACGGCAAGATGGTAGACCGTGAGGTGTATTCACACCTGGCGATTCGAAGGCTCGCCCAGGCTGTCGCGACGTTTCCCAATCTGCATCTTGCGCTTTTTGACCGAACCAAGTCCTTCCTGCTCGATGACGAGTGCAAGTTCGTGCGTGAGGTCGATAAGGACCTTCCCAATGCCGAGCGCATTTGGGAGCTGCCCGATCCCAGCGTAAATATCATAAAGGCGAGTATCTTTTGCGATGACGGTGCCGTTATGGACAGTGCGTACGTGCTACAGCGCGAACTCGGTCAGCTCTTTACTTTTGCGCCTTCGGGTAACGCGTGGATCGATGCTATGCAGCCCGGCGTGTCGAAAGCCTCGGGAATCGAGCAGCTCATGGAGCACTATGGCGTCGAACGCGACGAGGTCATGGCGTTTGGCGACTCGATGAACGACTACGAGATCATTCGCTTTGTCGGCACGGGCTGCGCGATGGAAAACGCGCGCCCCGCGCTCAAAGCGGTTGCCGATCGCGTCGTAGGCTGCAACCGCGACCACGCCGTTCAGCAGGAGCTCCGTCGCGTGCTGAAGAGCCTCTGCTAGACCGGTAGTTGGGGACATTCCTTATGCGCCGGCAGTTCGGGACAGACTTAAGTGAG
>USHZ01000203.1 GCA_900554595.1 uncultured Collinsella sp.
GTTCGTATCACAGCGTCGACTCCAACGAGATGGCGTTCCGCGCGGCGGCTCGCATCGGTCTGCGCAAGGCATGCGCCGATGCCGACCCAGTGGTGCTGGAGCCCATCGAGGAAATCACGGTGACTATCCCCGAGAGCTACGCCGGCGCCGTGATGGGCGACATCTCGGCCTCGCGCGGTCGTGTGACGGGTATGGAGACCGATGAGCGCGGAGACACCGTGGTCATCGCCCAGGCGCCGCTGGCCGAGCTGACGGATTACTCGACGCGCCTGCGCTCTATCACGCGCGGCACGGGCGACTTTACCATGAAGCCCGCAGGCTATGAGCAGGTGCCTTATGACGTTCAGGCCAAACTGATCGAGCGCTATGAGGAGGGCCGCGCCAAGTAACGCGTGACTTTGCCTGCAACATATATGCCGATGTAAGGGCCGCTCTGGGCAATCCAGGGCGGCCCTTTTTGATCCCCAGCGGGGTTGCAAATCGGTTCTTGTCGTGGCTCGGGGCTAGTCCCCCGAGGCCTGGTTGCGGCCGGTGGCGTAGTCGATCTGCACGTGCGGCTGCAGGTTGTAGCAGTACACGTGGAAGCACAGGGTCTTGCCGTGGTCCTCGACCGATTGCGCCTCAAGTCGCACGCCGCGGCAGACGAGCTCCTCTTCGTTGTACATGGGCGTGACGCGGTAGAGTACATGGTTGCCCGTGTCGCGGATGTAGTCGAGGATCTGCTCTTCGAACGGCAGCATGCCCGTCTCGTTGAGATAGCGCGTGCCGGTGAGGAGATTCTTGCGGTTGGCGTTTTCGCCGCAGAGTGACCAGGCGATAAGGTGGCAGCGGTTGTAGAGGCTCTGGCCTGGAATAAAGTCGTAGCGCTGCTGGTGCCAACCGACAGGATGGATTCGCGAGATATCGCCGCGCTTTCCCTGTCCGAGCGACTCGGGGCCTACGCAGGCGAGCGCTTTGCGAGTGCGGCCCAAGCTGTCGAGCTTGGAGAATTTCTTAAAGCAGCCCTCTTCGGTGGCACGATCATATTCATCGAGCGTGAACGACGGCGTGCCCAACGGGTGCGTACTGTCGGCGCGAAGGGCAACGTAGGGGTTGCCGGCGTAATCGGGAATGCTGCTGAGATAAACACCGCGGGCACGGTTGAGGTCGGGGTTTTCCACCTCGTCGATGGGGGTGGCAGCACTGTCTGTGGAAGCGTCGTCGCCGGTGTCGGTTGTGGCGGATTCGGAGCCATCGCCGGAGTCCTCGGAGCTCGCTGTTCCCGATTCGAGCCGGGCAACCAGGTCAGCCTCGTCTTCGGTGCGGTTGGGGCTCTCGCTTTGCTTCTCGGCCAGAGCCGCCGCCTGTTCATCGCTTTGCGGCGACAGCAGCTTGGGAGCTCCGTCGAGCGATCCCGTAAACAACGCAAACCCCAGCACCACGGCGGTGCCGATGGAAAGCACTTGCTTGTAGGCGGACTTGCGCGACATTGAGGCTCCTGGATGGACGGTTGGGAATCTACCAGTCTAGCAGGAGCCGGCAGGGGCCGTTCTGTCGAACAAATACTTAAGATTTGGGATAGACGCTACTGATTAATTTGCCTCATATGGAGCTGCGGTGGTCGTGCATGCAGGGCTATTCGGCGTTTCTCCAGATAAAACCTGCCAAAATAAACCTGTCACTTTTTAGAAGGTCGGCAACAATTTATGTGGTTCAGGTCGAGCATACGCGAGCGAGCAGGTTCCGGGTGCGGCAAGGTGACGTGAAACAAGCGGGCGCTGACCTTTTGGTCGCGCCCGTGCAGTTGAACGTCAGATTGCCGTGCCCGGGGCCTGCGCAGCGCCGAGCGGTTACGCCGTTTGTAAAACGGCGTAACTTAAAGATTCATGTTGCCGTGGATGTAGGGGGTGACCTCGGGGGAGATATGGGTGCAGCCCAGCTCGCGCAGCGCGGACTCGATGGCGGCGGGCAACGGGGTCTTGCCCTCGCCGTCGACGGCAGCACCGCCGAGGGCGGCAATCTTGGCGACATCTGCGGGAGCGGCCTCGATATACATGCAGCCGCCGACCAAGCGCGCGCGTACCTGCGCCAGACCAAGATCGTGCAGGTAATCCTCGCAGGCGCGGATTAAATCGACCTTGTCGCGCGTAAGCTCCTCGCCTGTGGGAACGCGCGTGGCAAGACAGGCTCCCGCCGGAAGGTTCCAAACGGGATAGCCCCATGCGCGCAACAGCTTGCGTTCTTCGTCCTTGGTAAAGCCGACCTCCATAAGCGGCGAGCGTACGCCGAGCTCTTCTGCCGCGCGCATGCCAGGGCGGTAGTCACCGCGATCGCTTGCATTGCTGCCATCGATGACGGTGGGAAAGCCGAGCGACTTGGCGTGGTTGACGATGGCGGTGAAGCCGGCGTGCTTGCAGTGGTAGCAGCGGTCGGCATCGTTGCAGGCTACCTGGGGGAGCTGTAGCTGATCGACCGAAAGGTTGAGCACAGGGAGCTTAAAATGCGGCCCTTCTTCGGCTTGCCCGTCAACGGACCGATCAAACGAAGCCTGCTCGGGCGTGCCGATGAGCGGCGTGGTGAGGTGGACGAGAAGCGTGTCGGCAGGCATGATACGGGCGCAGACCGCGGCCAAAAAGCTGCTGTCGACGCCGCCGGAAAAGCCGATGGCGACGCGTCCGTATGCCAAAAGCAGCTGCTCGAGCGCTGCGAGTTTGTCCTGAAGCTCCTCTGCGGGTGCCGTGGTGTCTAAAATCATGAAACGTTCCTTATCGTTGAGTGCTCGATCGAAAACTATAATCCTAATGCGTTACTTGCCATAAGACTTCTATCTGTGTAACGAAAGTGCAATATGGTATATACGTTATATACAAGTTGCCAAATGCGGTA
>USHZ01000204.1 GCA_900554595.1 uncultured Collinsella sp.
GATGAAGCGGGGCTATGCCCCAAAGCAACGGTATATGGTTCGTTTCATCTGCGTTTTCCGTCGCGAAGCTTAACAGCTATTATGCGAAACCCCCTTGGGGATTGCAAGCGACGAAGCGGGATTGAAACGGGAAAATCGCTGCTTGCCGGTCGTGAGGTCAATAATCGTTGGCGAACGGCTATACGAAAAGGGCCAGGATCTAAACCCCGGCCCTTGTGGCATGTCTATGGCTGTTGTCGCGTGCAGCAGACAGCCTAGAACGTCTGCTCGTAATCGCTGTGCTTCTTTGCCGAACGCACCAGGAACTCCTGGTTGGTATTGGTGCCCTTGAGGCCCTTGATAAACGACGCGGCCGCGCGCTCGGTATTGTTCATGCCGGCGAGGATACGGCGCAGACCAAAGACAAACGGGCGCATCTGCTCGTCGACCAGCAGGTCCTCATTGCGCGTGCCCGAGGCAACGGGATCGATGGCCGGGAAGATACGGCGGTCGGCCAGGTCGCGGTCGAGCTTGAGCTCCATGTTGCCGGTACCCTTGAACTCCTCAAAGATGACCTCGTCCATCTTTGAGCCGGTATCGATGAGGGCGGAAGCCAGGATGGTGAGCGAGCCGCCGTTCTCGATGTTGCGGGCAGCGCCCAAGAAACGCTTGGGCGGATACAGGGCCGCTGAATCGACGCCGCCCGACAGGATGCGGCCCGAGGCGGGAGCGGCCAGGTTGTAGGCGCGGGCAAGGCGCGTGATGGAGTCGAGCACCACCACGACATCGCCACCCAGCTCAACGATGCGTTTGGCACGCTCGATCACGAGCTCTGCCACGCGAGTATGGTTGTCGGCGGGCATATCGAAGGTCGAGGCCACGACCTCGCCCTTGATGGAGCGCTGCATGTCAGTGACCTCTTCGGGGCGCTCATCGACGAGAAGGCAGATGAGGTGTACCTCGGGATTGTTGATCGAGATAGACTGGCAGATCTTCTTGAGGATCGTGGTCTTGCCGGCTTTTGGCGGCGACACGATCAGGCCGCGCTGGCCCTTGCCGATCGGCGACACGATGTCGATGGCGCGACCGGTGATGGAATCCTTGCCGTGCTCCATACGCAGAGGCTCATTGGGATAGACCGGGGTAAGATCGCCAAACTTGGGGCGATTACGGGCCTGCTCGGGATCAATGCCGTTGACGGTCGTGATCTTGGCGAGGCCGGCGCGCTTGTCGCCGCCGCGCGAGGGACGAAGCGAGCCCTCGATCACATCACCCGTACGCAGGCGTGCGGAGCGGATGAGATATGCAGGAACAAAGGCGTCGTTGCTGGACTTCATATAGCCGTGGGCATGGATGATGCCGGAGCTGTCCGGGCGAATCTGCAAAATGCCCTTGATGTCGCGGAAGCCCTCGGCCTTCGCAGCGGTGGTGTAGATTTCCTCGACGAGCTCGGCCTTCTTCTTGCCGGTCGTCTCGATCTCGAACTCCTTGGCCTTCTCGCGCAGCTCGGCGACCTTCATGGCCGCGAGCTCCTCGCGCGAAAGCGTAGGCTCGGTCGGGGCGGCGTTGCGCTCCTTGTTGCGCTGTTTGCGATCGCGCTGACGGTTGCGGCGTTCGTTGTTGCGCTCGTTGCGTTCGTCGTTGCGCTTGTGCTGACGACGGTTAGGGCGGGCGTTCTCGTCGGTCTCGACACCCCCGTCAGCCGCGGCTGCGGGCGCATCGGTGCCGGACGGAGCCTCGCCCTCTGCCTTGGCGTCGGCGTTGGCATGGGCGTTGGAATCGGCGTCGCCCTGCTGCTCGGTACCCTTGGCCCTTGCGGACTTCTTGCGCGTACGCTTGGGCTTCTCAGTTGCCGGCTGGCCGACGTTCTCGGCCTCGGAAGCGGCATTGGCAGTTGCCTCGGAGGACTTGTCGTCAACGGGCTTGGCGTCGGCGTCGGCCTTGGTCTTCGCCTTCGTCGAGCGCTTTGCCGCGGTGCGACGGCTACGGCCGGGGCGGACATCGTTGGGCTCGGTATCGGCAGATGCGGGAGCCTCGGTGGACGGAGCGTCCTGGACCGGGGCGTCGGCCGTAGCCGTAGCCTCGGCCGTCACCGCTGCGCTCTGAGCAGCAGCTGCTGCGGCAGCGGCTTTCTCGGCCTCAACAAACGCCTTGGGCTTGCGGCCGCGACGATGCGGGCGCAGAGCCGGATCAACAGCGGGAACCTCGATGGCCTCAGCGGGTGCAACGGACTCAGCGGAGGGAGCGCCCTCCCCTGCCGCAATACGAGCCGGAGCTTCAGCGACCTCAGGAGTCGGTTGCTCGGCGGGCTGCTGCGTCTTGGCTGCCGTACGGCGCCGCGTGCGCGGCGCCGGTTTCTCGGCCGACTGCTCGGCAGCAGGAGCCTCGTTAGCCGCCGAGGCCTCGGGGGCGACCGGCACGGCGAGCCCAGTCAATGCCGCGGCCTCGCGCTCGGCAGCGCGACGGCGGGCACGCACAACCTGGGCCTCGCTGATCTGTGCAAGTGCACGGGCCTGCGCGACCTCATCGGAAATGGGGGCCGACGCATCGGCGACAGCGGGCCGCTTCACGCGCGTGGTGCGCGCCGTGCGACGCTTGGGCTTTTCGGCATCCTCGCCGTCCGCAGCAGGCTTGGCCACACGACGCGTGCGCTTGGGTTTAGCGGGTGCAGCCTCCTCGCTAGCAGCGGGCGTGGCGACCTTAGGCGCCTCGGGAGCCGAGGCCTGCACCGGCGCGGGCACCATGGCCTGATCCGACGTAACCGGTGCAGCGGGAGCCGTTTGCGTCGTCGTTATTTCGTTTTCTTGTTGTTGATCAGACACAGTGTTTGCTCAACTTTCTTTTCAAGCCCTGTGATCACATG
>USHZ01000205.1 GCA_900554595.1 uncultured Collinsella sp.
ACATGACGGTCGACGACCCGGGCGTCTACCAGAACCGCGCCGGCATGCTGTTTGGTCCCTTCAGCCCCATCTATGGCTTTGGCGCCGTACTCATGACCATGGTGCTCAACCGCTTCTATAAAAAGAACCCCATCATCATTTTCCTGGTAAGCGCTGTGCTCGGCGCGAGCTTCGAGGTGTTCGTGGGCTGGTTTATGCAGAC
Source organism: uncultured Collinsella sp. (assembly GCA_900554595.1). Taxonomy (GTDB): domain Bacteria; phylum Actinomycetota; class Coriobacteriia; order Coriobacteriales; family Coriobacteriaceae; genus Collinsella. The sequence continues at coordinate 203 of USHZ01000205.1, forward strand.
CTCATTTGGCGTGGTCTCATGGAGCTACTCGCACATGAAGCTGTTTGGCATGCCCGACCCACTCGCCGTCCTTACGGGCGGACGCACCTGCACGGGCTTTGCCTGCCTGTGGGGCCTGGGCGGCCTTATCTGGATCAAGCTACTGCTGCCGAGGCTGCTCAAGCTCATCAACATGATTCCGTGGAAGAGTCGCTACTCGGCTACCGTCATCTTTACCGTCATTATGCTGGTCGACGGCGTCATGACGCTGCAGTCGCTCGACTACTGGTACCAGCGCGTCAACGGCACGGAGCCGGATATTCCCGTCGCGCAGTTCTACGGCAAGTATTTCGATAACGACTACATGGAGAACCGCTTCCAGAGCATGACCATGAGTCCCAAGGATGCGACGCGCGTGTAGCGCCACGCAATGCCGAGATTTTCCAACGCACAGAAAAGCCCGCTGGCAGACTGATTTGAACTGCCAGCGGGCTTTTTGTTGGAGAGTGCTGCTGCCGGCATTATGCCTCGCGCTCGACCTCGCTCACACACTCATTTTTGATGGTACCGACGAGCGCCTGCAGCGCATCGACCACATGCGGGCGAATGTCCCCGCCAATGAGCACGAGCATGATGTCGTCGCCCACGGTAAGCTCGCCGCTCGCTAGCCACACGCGCACATAGCCGATACCCGGCATCGCGCGCGTTGCCTCGATAGCGGCCTGCACCTTTTCGGCATCGAAGCCAAACACCATGCCGCCCACCTTATGTCCAGGCGCCACGCCATCTGTCTCGACCCCACGCACCTCAGACTTAGGCGTCGCACGCACCACGCCGTTGTGTGTCAGGTACATACCGCACGCAGGCGCCGACGAATCGGCCTTGGCCTCGCGCAGCCAAGCATCAACCGAAGGCATCGATTTGCCACTTTCAAGCATCATTTCTCCTTTTTACCGTCGTCGAGTAGCTCATTTGGGACGGAGCTTTTTAGCTACTCTCGAACAACTTATTCCTCGACCGGCGTGAGCACCATGACGGCGCGCGTATTGCTAAATGACAGCGAGCGGCAGGTCACAAGCGTTACGACCTTGGTTGCCGAAGCGGCACGATCGGTGGCATCGCTCGCCACGGCAGAGGCACCGTCGAGCATCTCGGACAGGTAATTCTTCAATCCGTCATCGCCCTCAAAGTTGGGCGTGCGTGCCTTGGCATACGTGTCCTCGACCACCTTGGTCGCCAGCGGGCGCAACTTATACGTCGCATCGCGCGTGATGTAGTACACGTATTCCATGCTGTCGAACGTCGCCTGATCGGTCGTATCCGAAATCACATTGAACATCGAACCGTCGTTCATGTGATGGCCGTAAATCGTGGTCTGCTGATCCACCATACCCGGCGCGGTGCCATCGCTATCCAAAAAGATGGCGCCCGACGCATTGGCCGTACCGTCAAACAGCGTGTTGAGGTACTTGGAGTTGTTGTTGGTCTGCACCACGGGGTAGTTGATGTTGGTGCCTGGCGCGTAAATCCAACCCACAACCTCAGGATTTGTCTGGGCAAGCGCGTTGAAGTCGATAATCGGCACGCCGCTGGCGTCCTTGTCGCTCACATATTGCTTTTCGATCTTTTGATACGACTCGCTCGCCTGCTTGTAGCCAATCTGCGCGTTGATAAAGATGGCGGCCGCAGCAACGATTAGGCCGATGCCAATAATGATGAGCAAGATGGGGATAACGGAGCGGCGCTTTTTTCGCGGCGGCTCGGTATAGCTCGATGGCGCGGTATGCGTCAAAGAGCGAGGTGACTTCTTGGCGGCACTGTATGACGAAGGGCGATATGCAGCAGGTGTATCCTGACGGCGATGCTTCGCCGGCGTCACGGGGCGTGGCGCGCGCGGCTGCTGAGGAGAGGATGTCCGACCCTGCTGCGGCGCGCGGGCTGCTCCCGACTTGGCTGGATCGGGAATCCGAGAAGCCGAAAAACGCTTTCCCTGATAGTCGGACATGGCTCTCCTTATGCTGCAAATGGACTGGCAAAGCGCTTAGGCGTCAGCCATCTCCTGCTTCATCTTTTCGATAACCTTGCGGTACTCGGGGTCGCAGGCGCCCAGAATCTGCGTGGCGTAGATGGCAGCGTTCTTGGCACCGTTAATGGCAACGCAGGCCACGGGCACGCCTGAAGGCATCTGCACCATCGACAGCAGCGAGTCCATACCACCCAGGTCACTCGTCTTCATAGGCACGCCGATAACCGGCAGCGGCGTAAAGGCAGCCACGACACCACCCAAGTGGGCGGCCTTGCCGGCGGCGGCGATAATCACTTTGATACCGCGATCGGCGGCAGTCGAAGCCCACTCGTGGACCTTCGCCGGCGTGCGGTGTGCGCTCGCAATGACGAGCTCATAGGGCACACCCAGCGCCTCGAGCTCGGCGGTGCAGCCTTCCATAACGCCCAGATCGGACTTGGAACCCATGATGATCCCGACAACCGGCTTTTGATCTGCCATAAACAAAGACCTCCTGTTGAGAGCGGTGACGCGGCGAATCCGCGACCCTTAACTACTGAGAGTAGTATAGCTGCTCCCGTCCCTGCGGTCTTTGTGGCGCTTCGCGGGCGGGCCAGGCTTTATCTTCACTCCGGTTGCTTCGCAAAG
>USHZ01000206.1 GCA_900554595.1 uncultured Collinsella sp.
CTTTTGGTATCGAGGGTTAGCATGCCCAGCAGACGGGTCGCCTGGCCCACGCCCACCACCATGACACCCGAGGCCATGGGGTCGAGCGTACCGGCATGGCCGACGCGTCGCTCATGGAGGACGCGTCGGCACTGCGATACCACGTCGTGGGACGTACAGCCCACCGGCTTATCGACGGCAAGCAGCATATTCAATTGAGAAGGCGTACGACGAGCCATGTACCATCCAAAATGTTAGAGCTCGACGGTCACCGAAGCGGGATCCTCCCCTACCAGCTCGGCCAGCATGGGGAGTGCCGCGGTGAGCGTCTCGAGAATCGTTCCGTTGTTAGAGAAACCAGCGGCCGCGGGATGCCCGCCACCGCCAAAAGCAGCAGCGATCTCGGAAACATTGAGGTCGCCCTTGGAGCGCAGATTGCCGCGCACCTTGGTATCGCCCTCAATGCCCTTCAGGAACAGGCAGACCTCCACACCCATCACCGAACGCACCACATCGACCAGGCCATCGCACTCGTCCGAAGTGACGCCGCAGGCCTCGAGGTCGCTCTGATACGCATAGCTATATGCCACGCGACCGTGCGCCACTGTCTTGATGCGGCCCATAACGATGGACTTGAGATGCAAGAACTCTACGCGCATGCTCTGGTAGACCTCGAGTGCAACGAGCGCCGGATCGGCACCGTGCGCGACCAGGCGCGAGGCGGCATGGAACGCAGCGGCATCGGCGTTTTGGTACTGAAAACGACCGGTATCGGTCACCAGGCCGCACAGCAGGCAGGTAGCGACACCATTGCGAGCCACAATGCCGCAATTGTCCAAAAAGCGGTCGATGATCATGGCGCAGGCCGCGGCGTCGACGCACCTCAGGCTCAGCTCGGCAAATTCCTCGCGCGCCGGATGGTGATCGAAGCACACCACATGCGACGAGCGGTGGAGCACCTCGGCGGAGTTGTTCAGACGCTCGACGACCGGCACGTCCACCGAAATGAACAGGTCCGGATTGCCGGTATACGCAGATGCCGGCACCAGACGGTCGGCGCCCTCCATAAAGCGGTAGATGCGCGGAACCGGGTCATCGTCTGCCAGCAGCAGCGCAATGTCCTTGTTGGGAAAGAACTTCATAAGCGAGAGGCCCAGGCCCAGCACGGAGCCCAGGGCGTCGCCATCGGGAGACGTATGTCCCGAAATCGCAATGGAGGACGCACCCTCGATGAGCTCGAGGATGCGTCGCTGAATATCTGCAGACTCGCACGATGCGAGGTCGGCGGAATTACTCATCTAAAGCTGCCTCCTGGGCGGCATCCGCAATTGGATAGCCGTCCTCGTCCTTTTCGATCGCAAGCGTGGCGGGAACGTTTTCCAGCGCGCGCGTGATGCGCTCGGCCTCATCGGTCGAGCGATCGATGCGAAAATCGAGCTCGGGCGTGACGCGCCAATCGAGCGAGCGGGCCAGCAGGCTACGGATGCGGCCCTTGGCGCTGCTGAGCGCCTCCATGACCTCGTCGTAGCGGCTCGCGTCGCACGACACGTACACGCGCGCGAACGAACGGTCCACCGCGACCTCGACCGCGGTCAGGGTGACCAGGTCGAGACGCGGATCGGAAACCTCAAAGAGCAGGATATAACCGAGCTTCTCGCGAAGCTGCTCGCCCAAACGGCGGGTTGCCTGCGTTTGCTTCATAGCGCTACCCCCTACTCGGTACGGGCAACCTGGTCGATGCGGTAACCCTCAATGGTGTCGCCAGGCTTGATGTCCTGGAAGTTCTCCAGGCCAATACCGCCCTCGGAGCCGCTCTTGAGGCTCTTGGCCTCGTCCTTGTAGTGGCGCATCGAGGCGATTTTACCGTTGAAGACCACGATGCCGTCGCGCACCAGGCGCACAGAATCGGTCGCAGCGATCTCGCCCTCTTCGACGCGGACACCGGCGGCGATACCGACCTTGGGCACCTTGAAGGTGTCCAGAACGGTCGCGGAACCCGTGGAGACCTCGACCTCGGTGGGCTTGAGCATGCCGATACGGGCTGCGTCGAGGTCCTCGAGGCACTTGTAGATGACGTCGTAGCAACGGATCTCGACGCCCTCACGCTCGGCAGCGGAGCGGGCCTTGCCGTCGGGACGGACGCCAAAGCCGATGATGATGGCGTTAGAGGCGTCGGCCAGAACGACGTCGGTCTCGTTGATGGCGCCAACGGCGGAGTGGATCGTGTTGATGCGCACCTCGGACTGGTCCATCTTGTCGAGGGAGTCCTGAAGGGCCTCGATGGAACCCTGGACGTCGGCCTTGATGATCAGGTTGAGCTCCTTGACCTCGGCGTCGGCGATGGTCTCGAAGAGGTTCTCGAGCGTCACGTGCTTCACGCGGCTCTGCTCCTCGATACGGGCCTTGAGCGAACGCTCATCGGCCAGGGCGCGTGCCTCGCGCTCGTCCTCGAACACGCGGAACTCATCGCCGGCGTTGGGGACGGACTGCAGGCCCAGGATCTCGACGGCGTCGGAGGGACCAGCCTCGGTGACGGCGTTACCCTTGGGGTCGAGCATGGCACGGACGCGGCCATAGGTGAGGCCGGCGACCAGCGTGTCGCCCACGTGCAGGGTACCGCGGGTCACGAGCACGGTGGCAACCGAGCCGCGGCCCTTGTCGAGCTTAGCCTCGAGGACGTTGCCCGATGCGAACGTATCGGGGTTGGCCTTGAGCTCGAGCACGTCGGCCTGGAGCAGCACGGTCTCGAGCAGGTCGTCGATACCGATCTTCTGCTTGGCCGAGATGTTGACGAACATGTTCTGTCCGCCCCACTCCTCGGGGATGATGCCGTACTCGGTGAGCTCCTGGCGCAC
>USHZ01000207.1 GCA_900554595.1 uncultured Collinsella sp.
GCCTATGCGAGCGGCTTGGACCGTCGAGACATGGTCGAGCCCTGCGAGGCGGCTGACCTTATGGCCGAGGTGCTGGCCGACAACCTTCCGGCGTGCGCCCGCGCGGTATGTGTGCGTGGTGTCACGTCGTTTACGCACGGCCTGCTCGAGCTACTGACGGCCGTGGCGAACAGTGGGGGAGAGGTCGTTGTGCTGCTTGCCTGCGAGCAGGCGGCAATGCGCGAGGAACTTGCTGCCGCCTTTGATGCCCGCGGTGTGCTGTTTGAGGCCGCGCCGCTGGGGGAGGGTGCCGCTGCGCCCCAGACTACCTCCAAGTCCGCCGCTCAGCCTACCTTTGTAGAGGTTGCCGGCCCTCACGCCCGCGCCCACGCCTATGTGGATGCAATCGATGAGCTGGTAAAAACGTGTGAGGACGCCGCGGTCGACGGCGGTGTCACGGCGTCCGCGGACCCCGTGCGTGTGCTCGTAGTGTCTGCCCGGGCGCCCCAGCTGTTCGGTGATCTCGCTGCCCGTTTGGCGGCACGTCATATTGCGGCCGAGACAACCGAGTTCACGGCGTTTTCCCAATCCATTGCGGGCAGACAGTTCACGGCGCTCGCCAAACTGATCGAGCGCATGAAGGCCGCCGACGAGGGCACCGCCTCCAAGACCGAGTGGTGGCCCGCGCCGGAGCTTACCGACTGGATTTACAGTCCGCTTTCGGGTGCCGATGCCGCCAGCGCGCGCACCTTCGACAAGAACATGCGCCTGTCGCGCGGCAAGACCACCACGGCCGTCAAGAGCCTGCTGCAGAGCGTGCAGGGCCAGGTCAGGGGCACGCGCAAGGCCGCTAGTGATGATAACTGGTTTAAGAATGTGCCGTGCGTGGTCTCGGACGTGTTCCAAGCGCTGTGGCGCGACAAACCCGTGACGGCGCTCAAGGCAATGCTCGCCGTCGCCGAGGCGTTGCCCGATCGCGCCCTTGGAGGCCTTGACGGTCAGGCTCGTCGCCAGGCCGAGACCGCCCTGCTGCGACATGCCATTGACATTCTTATGAACGACGCCCGCGCGCTCGACGTGTCGCAGGCCGCGACCGTGCCCGTGCTCGACGACGTTCGTACCAAGGTGGACAAGCGCAGCACCGCATACGATTACGAGACCTACGAGGTCGACCGCGCGCCGCGCGCCCAGGTGCGCTTTGCGTCGCTTGCCGATGCGGCAGCCCTGCGCCCCGACAGCTACGATGCCGTGCTGTTTGCCGACGTCGACCTGGACAGCTATCCGCTCTCACATGAGGAGGGCCCGCTTGCCACGCTGGCGGCAGAGTTAGACCGCAGCGGTGTGACGCTTGAGCCTGCCGCATTGTTGCGCGTGCGCTTTGGCCGCGCGATGCAGGCAGCGCACAGCCCCGTTGTGCTCGCCCGCGTGACGCACGATCGCCAGGCGCGCGAGTGCTATCCGGCTGCCGTGTGGACCGAGCTGCGAGCGCATGCCGAGGCCGCTGGCGCCGCCAAGGTTGCGTGCGTGGGCGAGGGCGGTATCGTCGCCGATTTTGATCCAGCGGCCGGCGAGGGCATCGAGTGCAAGCGTGTCGCGTGCGAGGCTCCTCAGCATTTGAGCGAGGCGGCTGTGCCGTACCTGGTCCTGCGTCGCCGCGATGGCGAGGGCGAGAACGCGCCGCTCGTGCCGCGCCTGACGTCCGCCTCGCAGATCGAGGCGTACTCGACGTGCCCGCTGTGCTGGTTCGTGTCGTATCGCGTGAAGCCCCAGTCCATCGACGCGGGCTTTGGAAATATGGAGAAGGGCAACTTTGTCCACGATGTGCTGGAGCACCTGCATGCCCGCCTGCCCCAGGAGGGCATGGAGCGCGTGACGCCCGAGAATCTGCCGCGCGCTCAGGAGCTGCTGCGCGAGGTCTTTGACGAGACGTTGGCCGAGCACGCCGGCAAGCGAGGCACGGAGGGCCCGCTTGTGCCGCTCTCTGCAGTGGAGGAGCGCCAGGTTGCCGAGATCTTGCCGCAGTTGGAGGGCGTGCTAGCCTACGAGTCCGAGGCGCTTGCCCCCTTTGCCCCGCGCTACCTGGAGTTTGCCTTTAACGATCTTAAAGTTGAGTATGCCGGCTGGCCGCTCGGCGGGCGCATCGACCGCGTGGACGTGGATGCCGAGAATCGCGCCGTGGTGATCGACTACAAGCATCGCACGGGCGTTGAGGAGTTTAAGCTCGCCGACCCTACGGTACGCGACGAGGAATCGGGCATGGCGCCCATCGACGATCCGCGCTGGATGCCGCCACATACCCAGACGCTCATCTACGCCCAGGCCATGCGCCGGGCGCTGGATCTGGATACCCGTGCGGCGCTCTACTTTTCGACCAAGGGCGGCAAGCCGGCGTTGCGCGGTGCCGCGAGCGCCGAGCTGCTCGAGGAGGAGCGTGGCGACGGTCGCATCCCGGGCCTTAAGAAAGGTTTCCCCGGCGAGGGTGGCAGCATGGACTTCGACGCCCTGCTCGATCGCGTGGAGGCCGGCATCGCCGAGCGCCTGCGCGAGCTCGAGGCAGGCAACGTTGCCGCCGTCGACCCGACGTCGGCTCAGGCCGCGCATGCGCGCTGCTCGTATAACCACGAAGGAACGTTTGTAAGGAGGGACGTGTAGACCATGGATCTTTCGACTTTGATGCCGCAACAGCTGCAGATCGTCAAAACGCTCGACCGTCCGCTGTTTGTCTCGGCGGGCGCCGGTTCGGGCAAGACCTTTACCCTCACGCGCCGCATCGTCTATGCGCTCTCGCCCGAATCCGGTCCGTT
>USHZ01000208.1 GCA_900554595.1 uncultured Collinsella sp.
AAGTGGGTATGATGGAATCAGCTAGGTCGCGGGGCGTCGCCTGTGTTTGGCGGCGCCCCGTTTTTGTGTTGCAAGGAGGGTAAAGGTATGAACGCCACGGTTGTGATCCCAACATATTGGGCGGGCGATGATACCCAAGCAAACGCTCCCGGCACTTACGATCACTCGACGTCGCTCAATGCCGCCAACCCGGAACTCGATCGCTGCCTGACTTCGCTCGAACAGGTGCGCGACATTCCGCGCATCATTCTCTTGGTGGTCTGTCCGGTTTCTGCCACGGCCGACGTATCTCATCGCGTGCACGAAATCGTTAATGCGCATCCCACACTTAAGGTCACCGTCGTTACCAATACGCAGGCTTCGCGTGTTGCCGACCGCGTGGCACAGATTGCGCCCAAAGGCTCGGGCGAGTGCGTGAGCCTGCGCGGCTACGGCGCCATCCGCAACATGGGTCTTGCCTGCGCGGCGGTGCTGGGGCACGACGCGGTTGTGTTTTTGGATGACGACGAGACCGTCATCGATGCCGACTTTATGAAGCGTGCGACCTATGCGCTGGGCCAGCAGACGCGTCAGGGCCTGCCGATTTTAGTCAAGAGCGGATACTTTTACGATCGCGACGGGTCGCCGCTGGCTCCCGCGGACAAAGTGGGCATTTGCCATCGCTGGTGGACCAAGCGTATCGAGTTCAATCGCTGGATGAAAAAGGCGCTCTCGGGCACCCGCATCTCGCGCTCCAATTACGTGTGCGGCGGCCTGATGGCCCTGCACGCCCGCGCCTTTACGCGTGTGGCCTTCGACCCGTTTATCACCCGCGGCGAGGATCTGGACTACCTGTTTAACATGCGCATGTTCGGCTATGACGTGTGGTTCGATAACGAGTGGACCGTGCGCCACCTGCCGCCCGAGTCCGAGAAGCGTTCGCCGCGCTTTATGCAGGACGTGTACCGTTGGTACTACGAGCGGGCCAAGCTGACGTTCGCTGCGCACCAAAAGGAGCTCATTCCGGTTACGGCCGCATCACTCATGCCCTATCCGGGTCCGTGGATCTCGCGCGAGCTCGACGACCGCGTGCGCAAGACCGCCATGGTTCGCAGCATGTTTACCCGCGAGCACGAGGGGTATCTGCGCATCTGGCGTCATGGTATTGACGAGGCCAAGACCTATGCCCGCCAAAACGCCGCAAGCTACCTGCGTTTTCAGAGTTTCTGGCCCAAGATTATGGACGAACTTTGGCGCGACGCACAACTGATTAGCATCCTGGAGGGGGCTGAATGATCGACCGCCGCGCCCAGCGCGATAATTCAATTTCAATCTTTCGCATCATCGCCGTTGTCTGTGCCGTTTGCGTGTTGGCGTACTTTATCTTTGCCCTGGCGACTGGCATTGAGCCGATTGCCACGGTGATCGCCTGTGCGCTGCTGTGCATCTTCCTATGCATCTTTATCTATTTGACGCTCAATCCCGATTCGGTACGCTCCCAGTACACCGAGGAGACGCTCTCGGTTGCCTCGGCCATGCTCGAGGACATTAAGGGCGGTCTGACGCAGGAATCGGCGCTTTTGGTGTGCCGGCGTATCCTGCCCGAGACACGTGCCATGACCGTTGCCATCACCGATGAGAGCAACGTGTTGGCCTGCGCGGGCGAGTTCGAGGAAAAGCTGCTGCCCGATTCGCCCATCCACACACTTGCCACGCGCTACGTCATTGAGCACGGCATCGTGCAGTCGTTCAACCGCGTGGTGGACGTGGTGGGTTCGGACGGTTCGCACAACCATGTTCCCGCCGGTATCATCGCGCCCATCAAGGTGGGCGACCGCACCGTCGGCACGCTCAAGTTCTACTACAAGACCCCGCGTGCCGTCGACCGTACCCAGTATGCGCTCGCCTCGGGTTTTGCCGAGATCCTGTCCACGCAGCTCGCCATCCACGAGCTCGAGGTGCAAAAGGAGCTCACGGCCCGTGCCGAGGTTCGTGCTCTGCAAGCGCAGATCAATCCGCACTTTCTGTTCAACACGCTCAACACCATCGCGTCGTTTACACGCACCGATCCGCTGCGTGCCCGCGAGCTGCTGCGCGAGTTCTCCTCGTTCTATCGCGCCACGCTCGACAACTCGGGGTCGCTTATCCCGGTCTCGCGCGAGGTTGCCCAGACCAAGCGCTACCTGACGTTTGAGAAGGCGCGCTTTGGCGAGGACCGCGTACTGGCGACCTTCGATGTCTCCGAGGATGTCGAGGACACGTTGGTCCCGGCCTTTGTAATCCAGCCCATCGTCGAGAACGCCGTGCGGCATGGCATGGGCGATGACGATGCCCTGCGGATCGATGTGACCGTCCATCAAGACGGCGACGACGCAATCCTGATTGCCGTGGCCGACAACGGCGTGGGCATGGACGAGGGCACCGCCGCCAGGCTGTTTGATGAGCGCTCCGCCCGCCCCGATGCCAGTTCCCCGCAAGGCGGCGGCGCCGGCGTGGCCATGCACAATATTTCTGAGCGCATCCATCGCTTTTATGGACCGCACTCTTATACGCGCGTCGAATCGGCGCCGGGCAAGGGCACCAAAGTGCTCCTGCATCTTGATTTGTCAGAGAGCATCTTTGACATTCAAGAGTAAAATAAAAGGCTATGGGCTCAACGCCAAGCGGCGGATGCCCGGCCTAGTTTGTTGACGAAAGGTTTAATCCCTATGCTGCGTGCGATGATTGTGGATGATGAGGCGCCGGCTCGCTCGGAGC
>USHZ01000209.1 GCA_900554595.1 uncultured Collinsella sp.
GCGGCGTTTTCGCGCGGAGCTCCGCAAAAGCCCAGCGGATAGATCTGATAGAACGTCGTCTCGTATGCCCACATAGCAACCTCCCGGTAAGCTCAACACAACGACATCCATTGTATGCCCGGCTTGTATCCTCTTCCCCAAAATAAGTTGCGGTGGAATAGTTCCTGTTTGAGCCTTCAGAGGCCTTAAACAGGAACTATTCCACCGCAACTGATGAGGGGACGTGATTAGGCGACAGGCTTTGCGCGGCGTATGGCTGGGAACAATACGGTGATGGCGAGGATGACGCCCACGACAGCGATCGTGCCGCCTGCGTAGCCGATCCAGGCGATGCCGGGGCCCGACACCACGGCGCCGCCGATCGCCGTACCGGTGCCGATCCCCAGGTTGAACAGGCCCGAGAAGATCGACATGGCGACAGCCGACGAGTCCGCCGGCGTGTACTTGATGAGCTCGGCCTGAAACGCCACGTTAAAGGCCGTGGAGCAGCAGCCCCATAGCGCGCAAACAGCGAGAACGGCGACGAGCGACGGTGCAACCGGACCCATGAGCAGCAGAGCCAACGGCACGCCGGAGAGTGTGATAGCCAAGAACGGAAAGCGATGCCCATCGAACAGTCGGCCGAACAGCCAGCTTCCGAGCAGACCGGAGCAGCCAAACGCCGTCAGCGTCATGGTAATAGCGCTTGCGTCGACGTGCGCGACCTGCGCCAGGAACGGCTCGATATAGCTGTAACCCGCATAATAGCCGGTTGCCATGAACACCGTGACCGCATAAAGCGCGATGAGGAACGGATTCTTGAGCAGCTCGGGCAGCTGCTTAACGGTAAAGCGCTCGCCCACCGGCATGGCCGGGAACACCGCGGCCTGGTACACCACCGCGGCGGCAGAGAAGGCACCGACCACGGCAAACGTCATGCGCCAGCCCACAGCTAGTCCGATGGCGCGGCCGAGGGGCAGACCAAAAATCTGCGCGATGGACGAGCCCGTGGCGATTATGCTGATGGCGAGCGCCCCGTGGCGACTGTCAACCAGACGCGACGCCATGATCGAGGCGACCGACCAGAACACGGCATGCGCGCAGGCGACCACCAGGCGCGCACAGACCAGGATGGGATATGTCGGTGCCACAGCGGACAGGAACTGACCCAGAGAAAACACGGCGAGCACGCCGAGCAGCATACGCTTGAACTCAAAGCGCGAGGCAAACACCATGAGTGGCAGCGACAGCAGCATGACGCCCCAAGCATAGACCGAGATCATGATGCCTGCCTGGGCCTCGGTGAGCGAGAACGACGCGGCGATATCAGTCAGAAGGCCGATGGGCATGAACTCCGACGTGTTGAACACGAACGAACAGCAGGCGAGCCCGATAAGCGGGAGCCACTGCTTGAGCGAGATGCCATCTTGTCTTGCCTGGGTCATGTAGGAAACCTCTCCGATTGTCTTGGGCGGTGGGCGATTATATAGCAACGGCCCCGCATCCGTCAGTGCAGATGCGGGACCGCAATCAACTCAATACACAGGGGTTGCGCCGTCAATAAATAGCTAAGCCAACCCCAACAATATGCCCGCCGAATGCACGACAAACGCCACGATCCAGGCGACCGTCACTTGAAACGCGAACACGGCAACGGCATAGCGCGCGCCCAGCTCGCTCTTGACGGCACCGATGGACGCCACGCAGGGCGGGTACAGCAGCGTAAAGACCAGGAACACGTAAGCGGTAAACGGCGAAAACATGGTTGACAGCACCGCGGGCGACGTTGCGCCCAAAAGCACCGTGAGGGTCGAGATGACGCTCTCCTTGGCGATAAGTCCGGTGACGAGCGCCGTCGAGGCGCGCCAGTCGCCGAAGCCGAGCGGGGCCAACACCGGCGCGATGATGCTACCCAGACCGGCAAGCAGACTCTGCGACTGATCGGCGACCACATTAAAGCGGATGTCGAACGTCTGCAGGAACCAGATGACCACCGTAGCGGCAAAGATAATGGTAAAGGCCTTGGTAATAAAGTCCTTGGCCTTATCCCATGCCAGCATCACCGTCGTCTTGACGCTTGGCAGGCGATAGTTGGGAAGCTCCATGATAAACGGTACCGGGTCGCCCTTAAATGCCGTGCGGTTGAGCACCAAAGCCGCGATGCAACCGACTGCAATGCCAATCAAATAGAGCGAGACCATGGCGGGAACTGTCGCCTGCGGGAAAAACGCCCCGCACAGCAGACCGTAGACCGGCAACTTGGCCGAGCAGCTCATGAACGGCGTGAGCATGACCGTCATCTTGCGGTCGTGCTCGGATGGGAGCGTACGGGTCGACATGATAGCCGGCACGGTGCAGCCAAAACCGACGAGCATGGGGACGAAGCTGCGGCCCGAAAGGCCAAAGCGACGCAGTACCTTATCCATGACAAAGGCCACGCGTGCCATGTATCCGGAGTCTTCCAGAATGGAAAGGAACAAGAAGAGCACGACGATAATCGGCAGGAAGGTCAGCACACTGCCCACGCCCGTAAGCACGCCGTCGACAGCCAGCGAGCGCACCACGTCGTTGGTGCCGAACGCCTTGAGACCCGCATCGGCCGAGGCGATGATGGCAGCGATGCCGTCCTCCATGAATCCCTGCAACGCCGCGCCGATCACGCCAAACGTCAGCCAAAAGACGAGGCCCATGATCACCAGAAACGCCGGAATGGCTGTGTA
>USHZ01000210.1 GCA_900554595.1 uncultured Collinsella sp.
CGGTTATCGCCTTGCATCCCGACTATTTTGAGCTGTCCAAAGACTCGGCCATCTAATCAATCCCCATATAAGTTGCGGTGAAATAGGGACTGTTTTGCGGCCTAGGTGGCGCAAACAGTCCCTATTTCACCGCAACTGCGTTGGGGCGTAACCGGGGCACAAAGCTGCGGCGCCGCTTGGAGGAAAAGACCGGAAGCAAGGGTCCATTCCTCCAGACGGCGCCGCAGCTGTTTTGGTGGCTCGGCTTTTGTCGAGGTGGCTTAGTTGAGCGCGACGGCCAGCCGAGTAGGCAAAGCGGCTTGGAGGCGTGTCGCTTCCGTCACGTTCTATCAGCATACAAGACGGTTTTGGTTCTTGTTCGTGACGGAAACGGCGCGCTTCCGAGCCGCTTTAAAAGAAAGGGGGCGAGGTCTAGGGCACGCCCCCCTTCACGATAGAGAGCTAAACCTAGCCGCGGACCTTCTTGACGACGTCCATGGCCTCGTGGGCGATCTGCTCGACCTTGGAGAAGTCGCCGTCGGCAAACAGGGCCGGCTTGACCATCCAGGTGCCACCGCAGGCGATGATGGCGGAGGAGCTCAGGTACTCCTCGACGTTGGCGGTGCTCACGCCGCCGGTAGGCATAAAGCGGTGACCGACAAACGGAGCGGCGAGGGCCTTGATGGTGTTCAGGCCGCCATACTGGGACGCGGGGAAGAACTTGGTGACCTTGAGGCCCAGGTTCTCGGCTGCGGTGACCTCGGAGGGGGTCACGGTGCCGGGAAGGACGGGCAGGTCGATGTCGATGCAGTGCTTCACGACGTCCTCGTTGTAACCCGGGGAGACGATGAACTTGGCACCGGCTGCGCGGGCCTGCTCAACCTGCTCGACGGTCAGGACAGTGCCGGCGCCAACGCACATCTCGGGCTCGGCCTCGGCCATAGCGGCGATGCACTCGGCGGCGCAGGCGGTGCGGAAGGTGACCTCGGCGGACTTCATGCCAGCTGCCATAAGGGCGTGGGCGAGCGGAGTGGCGTCCTCGACCTTGTCGAGCACAACGACCGGCACGATGCCCAGGGACTCAAGCGTGGTGTAGAACTGATCGAACATGATGTTCCTTTCGATGTGTGGCGCGCATGGGCGCGTGATTGCCAAATGTGCTGGTCAGGAGCCGATTTTGGATTGGTTATCGGAGGCACTGCTTGGGGTTCAAGCAATTCCAAAACCGGCTGCTCGACCAGTCATGTAGGGAATGCCAGGCAAAACCGGAATGGGACTGGTGGTTTTGCCCGGCCGGAGGAATCGGGGAGCGGGCCGCAGGGGTATGGGATTGGAAAGCTGCGGCCCGCGGAATGGGGAACGAATTAACGGGCGACGCGGGTGCCACCGTCGGCGGCGGATGCCGCGGCTGCGATCTCGTCTGCGGTCACCAAGTTGGAATCGCCCTTGATAGTGAGCTTGAGGATCGAGGCTGCAATCGCGTAGTTGACAGCGTCCTGCGGGTCAAAGTCGTTGATGAGGGCATGGACGAGGCCGGCGTTGAAAGCGTCGCCGGCGGCAACGCCCTCGAGTACGTGCACGTCGTGAGCAGGGGAGAACCAGTGCTCGCCGCTCTCGGCCTCAAAGAGCATTCCCATCCAGATGGAGCGCTCGACGCAGGAGATGTTGCGGACGACCGAGGCGACCTTCTTGCAGCCGTACTCGGCGCAGATCTGACGGGCCATCTCGACATAGGTGTCGCGCTCCTCTATGCCGTGGGCAAGGGAGCCAGAGACGCAGGTCATACCGAGGCCAGCAGGCGCATCCTCGTCGTTGGCGATGCAGATGTCGACGAGCGGCAGGAGTTCCCTCATGGTGGCCTGCGACTTCTCGGGCGACCACATCTTGCCGCGATAGTTCACGTCACACACGGTGGTGATGCCCTTGGCGCGGCAGGCGGCGAGCGCATCCTTGCAGGCGGCGGCCATCTCATCGGAGACGGCGGGGGTCACGCCGGAGAAATAGAAGACATCGATGCCCTTGAGGATCTCGTCCCAGTCAAAGACGTCGCGCTTGGCCATGTTGATGGCAGAGTACTTGCGGTCGTAGACGCAACCGTTGCCGCGCTGCGAGGCACCGACCTCAAACACATAGGAGCCAAGGCGGTCGCCCTGACGCACGACGCGCGTGGTGTCGACGCCGTAGGCCTTCAGCGAACGCAGGGCGCACTCGCCCAGACGGTTGGCCGGGACAACGGAGACGTAAGCGGCCTTGTCGCCCTGGTAGGCCAGGGAAAGCGCAGTGTTGGCCTCGGCGCCGCCGTAGCGGACGTCAAACTCGGTTGCCTGCTCAATACGCAGGTGGTCTTTGGGTGAGAGTCTCATCATGATCTCGCCGAAGGTAAGAACCGTTTTACCCATGGTCGCGCAGCTCCTTTTACTCGTGCGTACACCTTTGATATGGCGTTGGCACGCAGGTGCCAAGACGGTAGGGTGCGTCTTTGCACCTGTGTGCCAACGCTCACCGAAATCGGTTCACGAAATCGGTTTCGTTTCGAGTTGTAGTATACTCACCTACAGCGTTTTGCAACCGAGATTTTTAAAAAATGCCTAAAATGGCTCAGACTGCCGACATTGGGAAACGGGGTGCGCTATGGCGCAGATGAGAATCAAGGACATTGCCGCCGAGGCGGGCGTGAGCCCGGCCACGGTCTCGCGCTATCTCAACAACCGCCCCGGG
>USHZ01000211.1 GCA_900554595.1 uncultured Collinsella sp.
TTGGTGTAGAGGTAGCCCATCTTGTCGAGCTTCTCAAAGGCGCGGTCGACGGCGGAGGTGCCGGCGGTCTCGCCCTCGGTGTCCTTCACGTACAGGGAGCGCTCGGAGAACCAGCGGTCAAAGTCGCAGTTGACGGCGTGGCAAAGGTCGCGCATGTTGTCGACCATCTTTACGTAGCCGCGCTCGCGGAAGCTCTCCATGCGCTCCTGAGGATCGGCGTTGACCCACTTATCGCCGTCGGTGCGCCAGAACTCGGCGGCCTCGTCGATGATGTAGTCGCCGCCGTAGGAGTCCTTGCCCAGAGTCTCGGCAAAGTTGTCCTGGTAGGGATGGGTCTCGGGGTGCTCGTCGTTCTCGTCGGCGACAAAGGCATCGCGGTCGGCGATCAGAATCTTGTGAGCCTCATCGATGTCCACGCCCTGCTTGGCGATGATATCGGCAAGCTGCATATAGCGCGTGCTGATGGAGTTGCCGAAGGTGTTCATCTGAGAGCCGTGGTCGTTGATGTAGAACTCACGCTGAATCTCGTAGCCGGCGTGGTCCATAACACGGCAAAGGGAGTCGCCCAGAGCGGCCCAGCGGCCATGACCGATGTGCATAGGGCCGACGGGGTTGGCGGAAACGAACTCGACCTGGGTCTTCAGGCCGCCGCCGACGTTGGACTTAGCGAAATCCATACCCTTCTCGCGGGCCTCGCCAAAGATGGCGTTCTTGACGGCAACGGAGAGGTAGAAGTTGATGAAGCCAGGGCCGGCGATCTCAACCTTCTCAATCGCAGGGTCCTCGGGCATATGGGCAACGACGGCCTCGGCAATCTTGCGCGGGGCGCAGTGAGCCAGCTTGGCGGACTTCAGGGCCATGGTGGAGGTCCACTCGCCATGAGAAGTATCAGCCGGTCGCTCGATGGCGCAATCGTCAAGTTCAAATGCGGAAAGGTCGCCGGCCTCCTGGGCCGCAGCAAGCGCAGCGCGTACCAGCTCTTCAATCTTCTCGGGCATAGATCCTCCTTGTGTTAAAGCCCCCGAGCTCTTGGTCACTCGTAGGGCAAAAGCCAGAGTTTGTAGCACTCTATCACAAGCGACGCACACTGTCGCAGGGTAAAGCCAATCGATATTGCATATGCACAAAAATGACTACTGCCTACGATGAGTCACTCAAAGATGGCGGTCTGCCTGCAGATTATGCACGCGTTGGAACTGCATAAACATGTGAATGAGTGGTGCATTTTATCGAATACTCTTACCTATCGGAGTTGTGTGCTTTTCCTGCATAAAGTAATGGTTTGCGCACGTCAGCGTGGTATTCTTAGCATACGCAAATTCGTATAAGTTGGAGGTAGCATGTTCTCAATCGGTCAACACGTCATTCATCCGGGTCAGGGAGTCTGCACCGTCGTCGGTTTTAGGGACGACACGCCGCAGCCCATGCTGTTGCTCGAGACCAAGCAGGGACATGCGCAGACAATCCTTATGTACCCCGTGGCGCAGGCCGATCGTTTGCATGCCGCCATCTCCCAGCAAGATGCCGAGCATCTGCTGAGCCATTATGACGAGCTCGAGTGCGACACCTTTACCGAGCGCAACAGCTCGCTCGAGGAGACGCACTTTAAGCAGCAGCTTAAGCTGGGCGCACCCGAGACGGTCCGCGTGGCAAAGACCATGATGCACCGCATTCGCCAGGCCGAGGAAGCAGATAAAAAGCCCAGCTCTTACTACATGCGCGTACTCAAGGAAGCCAAGCGCCGCTCTATCGAGGAGTTCGCCGTGGCCCTGGGCGTCACCGAGGAGGACGCCGAAGCCCGCCTAGCCCAAGCCGCCCTCAACTAACCCACCCGCGCCAAAAACCACCACAAAGGGGACAGGCACCTTTGTGGTGGTTTTCTTGTTCTAGTAGCATTCATTCTTAGCGATACCCACGAGCACAAGGAGTCACTTATGGCAGAGCCGCTTACCGCCGGAATCACCCGCGACCGCGCGTTCGAACTGCTCAACGAGCACAACAAGGACCCGTTCCACATCACCCACGGCGAGACGGTCGAGGGCACCATGCGCTACTTTGCGCGCGAGTTCGACCCCGAGAACGAGGAGTTTTGGGGCATTGTCGGCCTGCTGCACGACTTGGATTGGGAGGAACATGAGGACGACCCCATGAACCACACCATATATGCCGCCAAGATCCTCGAGGGCGAGGGCGCGACTCCCGAGCTTATCCGCGCCATCCAGACGCACACGTCCGATTTCAACGCTTCGCTGCCCAAGCCCGAGCTGCAGATGGAAAAGATCCTGTTTGCCTGCGACGAGCTCACCGGCCTGATCGGCGCCGCCGTGATCATGCGCCCGAGCAAGAGCGTCATGGACTTTACGACCAAGTCGCTCAAGAAGAAGTTCAAGGACAAGCGATTTGCCGCCGGCTGCTCGCGCGACGTGATTTCGCAGGGCGCCGAGATGCTGGGCTGGGAGCTTCCCGAGCTCTTCGACCGCACCATCGCCGCAATGCAGTCCTTCGCGCCCGATCGCGACACCTTCCAGGCCTAATTCCAAAACCACCACAAAGGGGACAGGCACCTTTGTGGTGGTTTTTGTTTGCGCGGGGTTTAGGGGCGAACCTGGCCGGTGCCGCGGAGCTTGTATTTGTAGGTGGTGAGGGCCTCGGCGGCAAAGGGGCCGCGGGCGTGGAGCTTTTGGGTCGAGATGCC
>USHZ01000212.1 GCA_900554595.1 uncultured Collinsella sp.
GTTGCCCAGGTTCATAAGGATGGGCATGAGGATGTTGGCGTACATGTTGGCCTTCTGTGAGACCTCGAAGAGCTTTTCGTTGCGCTCGTCAAAATCGGCCTCGGCGGCAGACTCGTGGCAGAACGCCTTGACGACCTTCTGGCCGTTCATGACCTCCTCGATATGGCCCTCGACCACGCCGAGCTCGGTCTGCTGCGCAATGAAGAAGCGCGCGGAGTTGGAGCCGAGCAGCTTGGTCATAAAGGTCATAAAGGCGACGCCGGCGATGATGACCAGGCACATCCACACGCTGTAGTACAGCATGATAAAGAACACCGTGACGATGATGATGATCGTCATGAGCAGGTTGGGCAGCGACTGACTGATCATCTGGCGCAGCGTATCGATGTCGTTGGTGTAGTGGCTCATGATATCGCCGCGCTGGTGCGTGTCGAAGTAGCGGATCGGCAGGTCCTGCATGCGGTTGAACATCATCTCGCGCAGCTTCTCGAGCGAGCCCTGCGTGACGATAGCCATGGCGCGGTTCCAGAAGAGCGAGGACAGGACACCGACGCCGTAGATGCAGGCGAGGGTGGTCACGAGCTGCAGAATCTTGGGCTGTGCGGCTTCCCAATCGCCCGACTGCCACGATTCGCTAATAATCTGCAGGGCGCTCTGCAGGAAGGTCGCGCCGATGGAGTTGATGATGGCGCAGAGTACCACGCCGGCGACGACAAGGGGCAAAAGCACGGGATAGAAGCCAAAGAGCGTCTTGATGAGGCGCGACATGGTGCCGCCCTTACGGTTGAGCGCGCGCTCGGCGGTCGTTGCCTTACTCATGTGCCTCGCCTCCTTCCTGGGTCTGAGCTTGCGTTGCGGATGCCTCGGTGTCGGCCTCGACGGCCCCTTCGCCCTCGGCAGACATCTTGTTTTGCGAGGTAAAGGTCTCTCGGTAGATCTCGCTCGTCTTGAGCAGCTCTTCGTGGTTGCCGATCTGTGCGATGCGGCCGCCCTCCATGACGATGATGCGGTCTGCGTCCTGCACGGAGCTGATGCGCTGGGCGATGATGATCTTGGTCGTGTTGGGCAGATAGCTTGCCAGACCTGCGCGAATCTTGGCGTCAGTCTTGGTGTCGACGGCGCTGGTGGAGTCGTCCAGGATCAAGATCTTGGGGCGACGCAGCAGGGCGCGTGCAATGCACAGGCGCTGCTTCTGACCGCCCGAAACATTAGAGCCGCCCTGTTCGATCCAGGTGTCGTAGCCCTTGGGGAAACCGTCGACAAACTCGTCGGCGCAGGCCAGATGCGCTGCCTCGCGGACTTCCTCGTCGGTGGCGTTCGGGTCGCCCCAGCGCAGGTTCTCGGCGATGGTGCCGCTAAACAGCACGTTTTTCTGCAGCACCATGGCGACCTGGTGACGCAGCGCGTCCAGGTCGTAGTCGCGCACGTCCACGCCGCCCACGCGCACAGCGCCTTCGGTGGTGTCGTACAGGCGGGCGATGAGGTTAACGAGCGTGGACTTGGCCGAGCCAGTGCCGCCGATGATGCCGATGGTCTCGCCGCTCGTAATGTGCAGGTCGATATCGTCGAGCGCCTGGCGCTTCGCATGCTTGGAATACTTAAAGCTCACGTGGTCAAAGTCGATGGAACCGTCGGCAACCTCGAGCACGGGCTCGGCGGGATCGGCGATCGTGGGCTCGGCGGCCAGCACCTCGGCAATGCGGTGTGCCGATTCGTCGGCCATGGTCACCATGACAAAGATCATCGACAGCTGCATCAGGCTCATGAGAATCTGGAAACCATAGGTAAAGGTCGAGGAGAGCTGGCCCACGTCGAACAGCGTGCCCTGGCTCGTGATGATGAGCTTGGAGCCCAGGTAGATGATGACGACAAACGCGCCGTTGACGCAGATGTTCATCATGGGGTTGTTAAAGGCGAGCAGCTTCTCGGCGCGGGTGAAGTCCATCTGGACGTCGCGCGCGGCGGTCGCGAACTTCTCCTTCTCAAAGTCTTCGCGCACATAGCTCTTGACCACGCGCATGCCGGTGACGTTTTCCTCGACGGACTCGTTAAGTGCATCGTACTTGTGGAACACGCGCGAGAAGATGGGGCGCACCTTAAAGATGATAAAGAACAGTCCAAAGCCCAGCAGCGGAATGATGACCAGGTAGACCATGGCGACGCTGCCGCCCATGATAAATGCCATGGTAAAGGCGAAGATCAAGACCAGCGGCGCGCGCACGGCGATACGGATGATCATCATAAAGGCCTGCTGAACGTTGTTGATGTCGGTGGTCAGACGCGTGACGAGTGAGGAACTCGAGAACTCATCGATGTTGGCAAAGCTGAACGTCTGGATTTTGTAGAACAGGTCGTGACGCAGGTTCTTGGCGAACCCGCAGCTCGCATGGCTGCAGGTGACGCCGGCAGCGGCACCAAAAGCAAGCGACGTCAGCGCGATGAGCACCAAAAAGCCTGCGGTGGGAAGCATCTCGGCTACGGTGGCGCCGTCTTTGATGGCGTCGATCAGGTTGGCGGTGATAAATGGAATCAGCATCTCGCAGAGCACCTCGCCAAGCACGAGCAACGGCGTGGCAACGGTGACTTTCATATAGTCGCGGATGCTGCCCATGAGGGTTTTAATCATCCAGTTCCTCCCAGGTTAC
>USHZ01000213.1 GCA_900554595.1 uncultured Collinsella sp.
ATCTCGGCCGCCATCGTGCCCTCCGTATACGCAATGACCGAAACGCTGCGCCATGCACTTACGAGCGTCGGCCCCTTCGGCGTGGGCATCTTTGTGTTTTTGGAGCGAGCGCTCGAGCCCATGGGGCTGCACCACCTGCTCTACATGCCGATCTACTACGACAACCTGGTCATTAACGACGGCATCTACGCCACGTGGAGCAGCTTGCTCCCCATCCTCTCCCATAGCACGCGCCCCCTTAATGAGCTTGCGCCGTGGGCCGGTTTTACCGCCACCGGCTGGGTCAAGCTCTTTGGCCTTCCTGCCATCGCAGCCGCGTTCTACTCCACCGCAAAACCCGAGCGCCGCGCCGGCCTCAGGGTCATCCTTGTTCCCGCCATCATCGCCTCGGTGGTTTGCGGCGTTACCGAGCCACTCGAGTTTCTCTTTATGTTCACCCACCCCGGGCTCTTTTTGCTCTACGCCGTCTTATCGTCTTGCCTTGCCACAACCATGAATCTCTTTGGCATCGTCGGCATCTTCTCGGGCGGCCTCATGGAGATGGCAGCCTTCAACTTTATTCCGCTCATGCGCACGCATGCCGGTGCCTATCTTTTGGCGCTCGGTATCGGCCTTGCCTTTAGCCTCATCTTTTTTGTTAGTTTTCGAGCACTCATCTTGGCCTATGACCTTAAGACGCCGGGCCGCGAGGATCATGTCGCCAATCGCGCGGCAATCGATCGTTTAACGAAAAGCGGCTTTGCTAAAGAGCAATCTCCCAATGACGAGGTCAATAGTCGATCCGATCAAGATCACGTCCTCGCTGAGCGGGTAATTCAGCTTTTAGGTGGCGTTGGCAATATTGTGGGCGCAACCAACTGCGCCACGCGCCTGCGCGTCGAGGTCGCAGACCCTTCCATCGTTGCAGATAACGTGTCGTTTGTCGCGGTGGGCGCCAAGGGCCTCATCATTACGGGCAAGACCGCCCAGGTGATCATCGGCATCTCCGTTCCCCGCGTTAAAGAGCATTTTGACCAGATCATGGGCCTCGAGCCGGGATTTGTGCCCACCACCTCGGCCTCCCCTGCCACCAGCCCAACCCACAAGCACGGCGATATCTGTTTCTTCGACATTGACGGCACGCTCGCGTGGCAAGACCCCAGGCTCGCCCAAGACCTTCCCGAAGACGAGCGGGACCTCTCCCCCTATCCCAACGAGGCGGTTTCGCAGGCAATCCGCGAGTTCGTCGCCAACGGCAACATGGCCTTTATCTGCACAGGGCGCACCCTCAGCTGCATCCACCCCAAACTTCTTGAGCTGCCCTGGACCGGCATCGTCTGTCTTGCGGGCGGTTACGCCGAGATCAACGGACACGCAATTCGCGATCTGTCGATGACGCCCAGTATGCTGCAGCGTCTTGCCCCCTACCTTGAGCAGTCGGGCGAGGTCATCCGCTTTGAGGGCCTCAACGGCGTCGTGCGTATGAGTGCCGATGCCCCCGATGCCCCCGGATACGCGCGCACCCTGGGCGACGCAGTCACGCAGCTGCAACATTACAGTGCCTACAAGATCTTGATGTCTACATCGCTCGCCAACCACATCGCTCAAGATAAGGCACTTGAGCCGCTGCTGTGCTTTAACGAGCTCGAACTCGAGGTAACCGAAATCTCGCCCCGCGAATGCACGAAGCGCGGGGGCATCCAGTCTGTACTCGACACCCTCGACCCCCACCACGGAACCGTATACGGCATCGGCGACGCCAGCAATGACGTCTCGCTGATGAACGCCGTCGATGTCGGTATCGCCATGGGCAATGCGCCGGACTATCTCAAAAAGCGCGCCGACTACATCACCGACTCGGTCGACAAAGATGGCGTCGTCAAGGCGCTCGAGCACTTTAGGCTTATATAAGCAGCCGGCACGCGAACGCGTCCCGTTTCCCCAAATCGCCAAAACAGACGCGCCGGCAACTCCAATGTGGCAATATGGTATCTGCACACCGCAACGATGCAACCTAAGAAAGAATGCGAGAACCCGTGTCCAGTCCGTTTACTAGCTTTTTAGCCCAGCACTTTGACCAGATCAACGACTATCTGGCCACGTTCTTTGACGGACAGGCGACCTCTGCCGATATCGAGCGCTACCTGTACGCGCCGCTCTCGGCTTTTACGGCCAACGCCGGCAAGCGCCACCGCCCGCTTATCTGCATGCTCGCCGCAACCGCAGTGGGCGGCAGCTTTGAGGGCGCCCGCAGCGCCGCGGCGGCCATCGAGCATTTCCAGTCGGGTGCGCTCATCCACGACGACATCGCCGATAACGGTCAGCTGCGCCGCGGCAAGCCCTGCATGCACCTTACCGAGGGCACGGGGCTTGCCATCAACTGCGGCGACCTGGCGCTCACCATGGTCACCAAGACGGTTCTCGACGATTCAACGCTCGAGGCAGGCGTAAAGCTGCGCGTACTTCACGAGCTCACCGAGATGATCGTCCGCACCATCGAGGGTCAGGCGCTCGACTTGGGCTGGGTCCGTGACGCACGCTTCGACATCTCGGTCGACGATTACCTGGACATGGCGACGCACAAGACCGCGTTTTACAGCGGAGCCACGCCGCTTGCC
>USHZ01000214.1 GCA_900554595.1 uncultured Collinsella sp.
GTTAAGGCCATGCTGACGCCCGCCCTCATCAACCTTGGTTGGCGCGGCGGCCACTTCTTCCCGGTTATCTTCTCGGGCGTAAGCCTGGGCTACGGCCTTGCCATCCTCACCGGTGCCGATCCGGTCTTTTGCGTCGCCGTCTGCACGGCATCGACGATGGGTGCGGTCATGCGTCAGCCGGTCATGGTCGTGGGCCTGCTGCTCATGTGCTTCCCGCTCAAGGGTATCGTCTGCATGATCATCGCCGCCGCTATCGCCGCCGGCATTCCGCTGCCCAAGCCGCTGCGCAAGTAGCGTATTGCGCTTTGCGTTTGTTCAGAACTCGTTTTAAAGAAGCCGCGCGAGGCCGTTTGTTTACGGCTCGCGCGGCTATTGTTTAGAACTTTCTCAGCACGATGGCGATGGTGTTGAGGTATTCGAGCGCGCCGGCTTCAACGGCAGCGCGGTCGCCTGCTGCGTACTCGTTGTCGCAGGCGAGCCAGTCTTCCCACGCTTCGTCAGTGCAGAGCATAGGCTGCATCGAGACAATCTTGACGCCGGGGGTCGGCTCGATCATGGCGCGCCACCAGGCTAAGTCGTGCATATAGTCGAGCTGCTCGGGTGTCCAGGATTTGAGCAGGCAAACGGGCAGGTTGTCGTGGCAGTCGCGAACCATACCGGGGATGCTTAAGTAGAGCATTCCGCCTTGCTTTACGTAGGGAAGTAGGCGCTCGCCCAGATAGTGCGGGTCCCGACCGTAGTAGTTGTACGAGTCGATGCTCACGACCGCATCAAAATAGCCGTGCTCAAATGGTAGGCCCTGTGAAGCGTCCGCCTGAACGGGATGAATCGTGTCGCGCGAGATACCGAGCGAATCGAAGAACGCGCGGTTTTCCTGTGGGTCACTCCACAGATCGATAGCATACGTGTCCAACCCGTATTCGCGGGTAAGCAGGGCGCTGGTGATACCGGTGCCCGACCCAAGGTCGCAGACACGGGCGCCGCGGGGAATGCTCGCATCGCAAAGGAGCTCTTCGCAGAGTTTGAGGGGGTTCGGCCCCATAATCTTAGATCGTACGAGTGCCGTGTCAAAGCTGGTGGCTTTTGGGAAGGATTGAGATTTCGCAGAGTTCATTGTTCTTTCCTATCAGGTGCATATGTGGCAGATGACGGAGGCGGAACGGCGCAACAAACCGCGGCCGTTGAACGGCCGTTTTCATGGTTCTATGCGATTGACCGTTCCCTAAAGAACAATGACCAAAAAGACATCCCCTTGGATGATCGAAATTGGGCCGAGGCCCGTGACGTTTTGATTATAGAACGTTGCGCACGGGCCGGGGACATGCCATTTGTCACGGATTTGAGGGGCGCGATTGTGGCCGATTGCGACCTGCGTGGGTCGAGATTCGCCCGCCTACAGGTCGCGTGCCCGGTAGACCTTGGTGCTGACGATGCAGCTAAGTGCACATAGCACGAGGGCCAATACCGCGATGCCCGCACACAGGCAGCCGAGGACGGCAGGATCGGGATTCGCCCCAGCAATCGACATGAGCCAGTTGCTGATGGGGTTGGAGGAGCTCAGCGTGGCCATGGCAAGGCATCCGAGCAGGGCAAACAGGCCGACGGAAAGGCGCAGCGCCTCCATGTGTCCAAATCGAAAGAACAGCGGCTGTGCCAGAAACACCATCATGAGGGAGATGAGCATCGATGCGGCGGAGGCTATTGTGGTCTCAAAGACGATCTGTCCCGTCGAGGGGATACCCGCGCTGTTGAAGAGCGGGATAGAGACGATGCTCAGAAGCGCGGCGGCGCACGCCATGACGGCCGAGAAGACAATGATGCTCAGGTAGCGTGCACAGATGATGTCTTTGCGCGAGATGGGCAGCGTTGCCCGATAGCGCTCCCATCCGTTTTGATTGTCGTAGCCGGCCAGCGAGTTCATGACCACGATGGGCGACATGGCACTGACCGCGCAGGCACCGGCACTCATGCCGGAGCCACCGTCCGATGCGTTGGTGAGGGTCAACACGACGAATATGAACAGGCCGACGCCCGCGATGCTTGGGACGAGCGTGCGAACGATGGCGAGCTCGGACATAAAGGCGCGTTTCATTTCGAAGCCCCTTTCAGCATGAGGCGAAGATAGTCATCAATGGTTGCCCGGTCGCAGGGAATCTCGGGGAAGGCCTCGAGCACATCGCGACGGTTGGGCACGAGCACGTCCACGCTATAGGCGTGGTGGGCGGCACGGGCGCCTTCGACGCAAGCCATGAGCTCGGCGGCCTGTGCTTGGGTACAGTGGGCGATGCCGGCGCGGTCGGTAATGTCCTCGCGCGGCAGGTCAAACACAATCGAACCCTTATCGATGCAGATGACGCGGTCGGCGGCGCGATCGAGGTCGGACGTAATGTGGCTCGAGAGCAGCACACTGTGCTGGCCGTCGGCGACAAAGGCAAGCAGCTCGTCGAGCAGTTCCTCGCGCGCCATGGGATCAAGGCCTGCGGTGGCCTCGTCCAAAACGAGCAGCTTGGCATTGTGGCTGAGCGCACAGGCGAGCTGCAGCTTCATGCCCATGCCGCGGGAGAGGTCCTTGACCTT
>USHZ01000215.1 GCA_900554595.1 uncultured Collinsella sp.
AAAAAGCGCTTGACCTTTATGCAATACGGGCAGCCGGTCATAACGTACAGCTCGAGCTTGTGATCAGTAGCCATAGGTCTCCAATCGGTTGAGGTTTCGGTTGAGATACCCAAAGCCGCCGCAGTCTATGCGCGATCCATTGATGACTCGATGACATGGACCAGAAACGCCGTGGCGCCGGTGCCGCAGGGCTTGTCGTAGTAGTCAACAAAGCGCTGGTCGGCAAGATAGCCGTGGGCGAGGCCCAGGTATGCTTCGTCTCGGGGTTCGTGTCCCCAGTTAAGGCCAATCCATCGACGGTGCATTGCGACAAGCTTGCGGGCTTCGTTGCTCTCTGGGTCGCCGTCGCCCATGGCAATCGAGAGCTGACCCAGAATGGCACGCTCGAGTTCTTTCATGTCGTTCCATGTCTCGGGGTCCATGTCCAGCAGTGCCTCGTTTGCTGCGTCGATCGCCTTGTCGCCATAGCGCGCCCGTGCCTCGGCACCGTAGCGCTCCTCGTTTTCCCGCACGGAGCGCCAACGCTCCAGTTGCGGCAGCACGGCGCCCATGAGCGAGACGGCTTCGTCGAGCGACATACCGGTGTTTTGTGCCAGCCGCGGGGCACAATCCTCGATCATTGCCTCCATCGTGGTGTCGTAGGTGTACCTGCCGTGGTCGTAGCACCACCTGCAGTAATGGTCGGTCGTGGCGCCCGTGGCGTCGGTGCCGCAGTCGTCGGGCGTGAGTATCATGCCGCAGCTCTGACAATAGTGCTCGGGCATTTCGAGCAGGTGAGACAGCGGTTCGCCGGTCACGGCGGCAATGAGCTTCATCATGTCGATGCCCGGTGTGACTTCGCCGCGCTCCCAACGGCTGATGGCCTGGCGTGTGACGAAGAGCTTGGCGGCGAGCTGCTCCTGGGTAAGGTGATGGGCGCGACGGACAGCAATGAGCTTTTCTGCGAAGGCCATAGCGGCTCCTTTCTGCTGGTTGACGGCTTAAGCATACGCGGCAGCAGGTGCCCTTCCAAGCAACCGTTGGTTGCATGACGGGGGACCGCGACAAAGAATTGCGCACAACGCCCCACACCTTCGTGCCGTACAATGACCGACATGGAACCTATTGCACACATACATACCGACCTGCCGCAGAAGTTCGGCATTCCGCGCAACAGTTTTTTGGCACCCCATCTGCAGGGACGCATCGTCTTTGAGCCGGAATTTGCCTCCAACGCAGCGGTTGAGGGCCTGGATTCTTTCTCTCACCTATGGCTGCTGTGGCGTTTTGAAAACGGCACGCCCGGCGGCACGGCTAAGGACATAGCCGCCGATGCCAAAACGCAGGACAGGTCCGGCACCAACGCAAAATGGTCGAAAACCGTGCGTCCGCCGCGCCTGGGCGGAGCCGAGCGTGTGGGCGTGTTTGCCACGCGCAGTCCGTTTCGCCCTAATCCCATCGGGCTCACCTGCGTCAAGCTCAGCCGTGTTGAGTTCACCGACGATGGCCCCATCATTCATGTGCTGGGGGCCGATCTGCGCGATGGCACGCCCATCTACGACATTAAGCCCTACATTCCGTTTGCGGACTGCCACCCGGATGCGACCGGCGGCTGGATTGAGGATGCTCCGTGGCAAGAGCTCGACGTCGAGTTTCCGCAAGCGCTGCAGGATATGGTCCCGCCCGCAAAGATTCCTGGCTTGGTTGAGGTTCTTCACCAGGATCCGCGCCGCGCGGGCAGCAAACACGAGCCAAACCGCATTTACCATTTGGCTTACGCTGGGCTCGACATATCGTTTACGGTCGACGGAACCAGGTTGACGATAACCGCCGTCACCGACGCGCGAGACTAACCAGCCATTCGTCCGCACCCGTCAAATTAAGCGCCAAACTCCGCGCCAAAACCGCCCACGCTGGTGGACAATAACGCCTACCAAAACAATCCGCTTTGCACGGGAGCTCAGCATGAAATACGACTTCACTTCAATCATCGACCGCCACGGCATGGACGCCATCGCCGTTGACTCCTGGGGCGAGATCCCCGGCATGGCTCCGAACGCACCCGACGAGGGCTTCGACCGCATCCCCATGTGGGTGGCGGACATGAACTTTGCCACGGTGCCCACGGTCCAGGAGTACATCATTCAGCGCGCCCAGCACCCCATGTTTGGCTATTTCAATCCGCGCCCCGAGTACTTCGACCGCATCATCGAATGGCAGAGCCGTCGCAACGGCGTTGAGGGCTTGGCGCCGGAGCATATCGGCTACGAAAACGGCGTGCTGGGCGGTGTCGTGTCGACGCTACGTGCGTATGTTCAGCCGGGCGATGCGGTGTTGGTCCACAGCCCCACCTACATCGGCTTTACCAAGTCCATCGAGGCCGCGGGCTATCGTATTGTCCACAGCCCGCTTAAGCTCGATGATCAGGGCGTGTGGCGCATGGACTTTGAGGACATGGAGTGCAAGCTCGCCCAAAACCACATTCATGCCGCGGTGTTCTGCTCGCCGCACAATCCCTGCGGCCGCGTATGGGAGCGTGACGAGATCGAGCGCGCCATGGACATCTATCGCCAGCA
>USHZ01000216.1 GCA_900554595.1 uncultured Collinsella sp.
ACGTCAGCCAAAAGACGAGGCCCATGATCACCAGAAACGCCGGAATGGCTGTGTAGCGACCCGTCAGGATGCGGTCGATCTTGACGGAGCGCACGTGCTCGCGGCTCTCGTGCGGCTTGACGACGCAGCGCCCACACACGTCGCCGATAAAGCTAAAGCGCATATCGGCCAGCGCGGACAGGCGGTCGGTGCCGGCCTCGCCCTCCATCTGGGTAATGATGTGCTCGATGGCGTCGAGCTCGTTGCGATCCAGGTGAAGCGCCTCGGTCACCAGCTCGTCGCCCTCAACCAGCTTGGTCGCCGCAAAACGCACCGGGATATGCGCCGTCGCGGCATGGTCCTCGATAAGGTTGGCGATGCCGTGAATGCAGCGATGCAGCGCGCCGCCGTCTGGACCATCGGGCGCGCAGAAGTCCAGGCGACCGGGGCGCTCGCGGAACCGCGCCACGTGCAAGGCATGATCCACCAACTCGCCGATGCCCTCGTTGCGGGCAGCGCTAATGGGGACAACAGGCACGCCCAACAGGCTCTCGAGCAGGTTGACGTCCACGGCGCCGCCGTTGGCCGTCACCTCGTCCATCATGTTGAGCGCGATGACCATGGGGCGGTCGAGCTCCATAAGCTGCAGCGTCAGGTACAGGTTACGCTCGATGTTGGTGGCGTCGATGATATCGATGATGGCGTCGGGATTTTCGTCCAAGATGAATTGGCGGCTGACGATCTCTTCGCCCGTGTACGGCGACAGCGAATAGATGCCGGGCAGGTCGGTAACGCTTGCCTCGGGGTGGTTGCGGATGGTGCCATCTTTGCGGTCGACCGTTACGCCGGGAAAGTTACCGACGTGCTGGTTGGAGCCCGTCAGCTGGTTGAACAGCGTGGTCTTGCCGCAGTTTTGGTTGCCGGCGAGAGCAAAATGCAGCGGTGCGCCCTCGGGCACGGCCGTTTTTGCCGCACGGGGCGAATACGTCCCCTCGCCCAGTGCCGGGTGCTCCGTCGTGCCGATTGCGGCGTTAGCGCGCGGACCCGTATCGGTGTCGTGAATACCCACGAGCTCGATGCGAGCGGCATCGTCCTTGCGCAGCGTCAACTCGTAGCCGCGCAGGCGAATCTCGAGCGGGTCACCCATGGGGGCGTACTTCATCATGGTGACTTCGGTGCCCGGCGTTAGGCCCATGTCCAAAATATGCTGTCGGAGTGCCTGATCGTCCGATGCCACCGATGCGACAACGGCGTCCTTTCCAATCTCGAGTGTATCGAGCTTCACGCGCTCATCCTTTCGTTAGACGCGGTTAACCGTTTACCGGGGCTAACCAACTCGTAACGACAAATGATAGCGCTCTGAACTATTTTATAAAGTCAAATACCGATGTTTACCTGCACAAACTTTATGCGGTGCGCCCCGAAAGCTCTTTGCGCATACCGCTCAGCGAGATCGAAATGGAACCCGACCGCGCGGTAGCAGTGAGTCGATCACCCTCAACCGACCCCGTGCATGTAAAGGGCGCCTTGCCCATCAAGACGTGGGAGATAGTACCCGAGAGCTCAAAGAAATCGCCCTCGGCGCGGGCACCCGAGAGAGCGATATTGAGACCCTTGACGTTTAGTACTGCCCTGAGCGCGCCGTTCACCCCATGTGAAAACGTCACCTCGCCGCGCTTGCTCCCCACCGGCGTCTGGGCCAAAACCACATACGTACCCTCAAGCATGGCTCCTCCTCTGAGTAGGCTTTTTGAAACGGGCAAGTAGTCTACTTTTACATATGGCGTTCCAGGAAGCGGAAGGCCAGGCGGATCCAGGGACGGACGGAAACCTGCTTGTCCTCGTTGTCGACCGCGGTATTGGCGTTGCCGAGCGAAAGGCCGTGGCCACCCTGGTCAAAGACGTGCATCTCACATGCAACGCCCTCCTCGGCCATGCGCTGCGCGAACGGGTAGACCTGCGCGACCGGCGCCGTCTTATCGTCCGAAACGCCCCACACAAAGGTCGGGGGCATCTGGCGCGAAACGTGCGTGGTAGGGCAAATGTCGGTCAGGTGCTCATCGGTCGCCTCGCCGCCCGTCACCATCGACAGATAGTCGTTGAGCAAATCGCGCCCTGTCTTGCCACCCGTCTTGGGAACGCGCAGGTCGATGCGCGGGTCACGCGTCTGCATATCGCGCACATAGGCAAGGTCGAGCAACGGATAGCCCAGCACCACGGCGTCGGGACGAATATCCTCCGGACGAGCCCCGGCAAGGCCCGCGAAGGGTCCGGTCTTCCACTGCGTTGCCAACGAGGCGCAGATCATGCCGCCCGCCGAGAAACCCACGATGCACACGCGCTTGGGATCGACATGCCACTCGTCGGCGTTGGCGCGCACGGTAGCGACCATCTTGGCGAGGTCCGCCTGCGGGTGCGGAAAGCTCACGTCGCCCGTGGCGCTCGTCACATAGTTGAGCACAAAGGCCTGGTAGCCGCGGTCCAAAAACGCAAACGCCACCGGGTCCTGCTCGTGCGGAGCGATATGCGTAAACCCGCCTCCGC
>USHZ01000217.1 GCA_900554595.1 uncultured Collinsella sp.
AGAAACCCGAAGATCGTGCCAAATGGAATCCACCTTTTGGAAATTAAGCATTGGTTTGGACGAAGCCACCGTCAAAGGCGTTGGCCTCGAGCACGCGGGCGCAGCCGTTTACGACGTTATCGAGCGCCGTGGGGCTGACGTTGACCGAAACGCCGGTCTCGTCGCGCAGGCGCACGTCGAGGCCGCGCAGCAGCGCACCGCCGCCGGTCAGCAGAATGCCGTAGTACATAAGGTCCGAGGCAAGATCAGGCGGCGTGGCGTCCAGAGCGTCCTTAACGGCCTTGGCCATCTCGTCGAGCGGCTTGTTAAGCGCGCGACGAATCTCCTCGCTCTCGATACGCACGGTCTTGGGCAGGCCCGTGATAACGTCGCGTCCGTTGACCTCGACGTCGAGCTCATCCTTGAGCGGCACGGCGGAACCGACCTTGATCTTGATATCCTCGGCCGTGCGCTCGCCGATAGCCAGGTTGTAGGCATCGCGAACATGGGTGAGGATAGCCTGGTCGAACTCGTCACCGGCAATGCGGATGGACTGCGACACGACAATACCGCCCATAGCGATAACGGCGACCTCGGTGGTGCCGCCGCCGATATCGATGACCATGGAGCCCGTGGGCTCCTCGACGGGTAGGTCGGCGCCGATGGCAGCCGCCATGGGCTCCTCAATCAGATAGGCCTGGCGAGCGCCGGCCTGGATCGTGGCCTCAAAGACGGCACGCTTCTCGACCGACGTGACGCCGGAGGGAACGCAGACGACGACGCGTGGACGCGGAGTCCACGGATAGCGCTTCTCGGAAGCCTTGTCGATAAAGTAGCGAAGCATGGCCTCGGTGACATCGAAGTCGGCGATGACGCCGTCCTTAAGGGGACGAACGGCCACGATGTTGCCGGGCGTACGGCCGAGCATTCGCTTGGCCTCGATGCCGACTGCCAGGATGCGCTCGTCGTTCTTGTCGATAGCGACAACGGACGGCTCGCGGATGACGATGCCCTTGCCGCGCACGGAGACAAGCGTATTGGCGGTGCCGAGGTCGATGGCGAGATCGCCCGCATAGCTACCGAAGAACATATCCATCAAAGAAAACAACGCAACTCCTGATGTGTTGGATGATTGCTGGAAAACTACTAGCCCATCATACTAGCGCAAGCCCGGCACCTCACTTGCGGTGAAGCACCGGGCAGCGCCAAATCTCATAAGGTCACTACTGGTTGTCAGCGGCCGAGAAATCGATGTCGAGCGAGGAGACAGCCCAACCGATATGGTTATCGGAGCGCACGAATTTAACGGTGTACTCCTGCTCGCCGCCCTTAGACAGCGAAGCCTTCACCTTGGCGGTGGTCTCGGTCATGGACTGATCCATACCCTCGATCGAGACGGTGGCGCCCTGCGGGATCGAGGAGACGATCATCGCCTTGGCGTCCTCGGACAGGCTCGAGGCCAGGCAGGACTCGGCCTTGGCAGTATCGCCGTCACCGGCAGCCTGGAACAGGTCGGTGATGACGGACTCCTGCGAGGGGTAGCCCATGCCGCGCGTATAAGCATAGCCAAGACCGCCGGCAGCGATCACGATGAGCAGAAGCAGCACCAGGAAGATCTTAAGACCCGTGTGGCGGTGGCGACGACGAACCTTGGCCTGCTTGCGGTCCTGCTGGACCATCTCGGACTCGGACAGCGTAAAGAAGCCGGTGTCAGAGGGGTCGGGCATAAACTGACCGGTCGCGCCCGTGGGATCGAGCGGGTCGACAGCGGGAGCGTCCATCGCGGGAGCCGGGGCCGTGGACATGGCCGTCTGGGCCGAAAGCGCGGCGAGCGAGTCGTGCACGCGGGCAAGCTCGTCGGCCTGCTCGGGCGTGAGCTGGTAGATGCCGTCGGCGGTAGCGGCGTTAAAGGCATCGAGCGCATCGGAGGGACGGCCGGCGGCGGAAAGCGCTTGACCCATGCCGGCGTTGAGGGCGCGCGTATCGTCGCGCGGGCCGGCAAAATCGATAGCCGTGCGGTAGGTCTCTACGGCGTCCGCTGGGCGGCCGAGCTTGATGAAGCAGCGGCCCAGATCGCCGAGGGCGGCGGCAGGAGCCGGGTTGGCGCCGTCGATGGCAGCCTGACGGAAGGCAGTACCGGCGTTGGCATAGTCGCCCGACTGGAACAGCGCGTTGCCCAGACCCAAGTAGGCCTTAAAAGGCGTGGCGTAGGAAGCGTCCTGGGTAGCTGCAGAGAACGCCTGGGCAGCCGTGGTGTAGTCGCCCACCGCGGCGAGTGCCTTGCCGCGGTTGGTGAGCAGGGCGCCGCGCTTGCCATAGGCGCCGTCGTTGAGGGCTGCCGCGTAGGCCTCGGCGGCCTCGGCGTACATGCCCAGATGCATCAGGGCGTTGCCGCGCAGGTGGTCGGCCTCACCCATGATCTCGTTGGGAGTCTTTGCCGCACCAAGCATCTGGGCGGCAGCGGAAAAATCACCCGCGCGATAAGCGGCGCGGCCCTGTTGGATCAGCTGGCTATTCAAGGAAGTCCCCTTTACTC
>USHZ01000218.1 GCA_900554595.1 uncultured Collinsella sp.
CTGCCGGCAGTTTAGGAACGTCCCTAACTGCCGGCTCGGGAACGACAAAGCGCTACTTCACTTCGACGGGTGCGGCGCCGGGGTAGCGATCCTCAAAGTCCAGACGGTATTTGTTGTCGTTGGTGCCCGCTACGTTGTCGCGCGCCAGCGGCGCCACGATCTCGTCCTTGTGGTTGGCGGGGCTGGAGTACTCAAGGCTGATCTCCCAGGCATCGCAAATCACGTCGATGCGGTTCTCCAAGTCGTCGTAGAGCGTGATGATGTCTTTCCACGAGCTGTAGTTCTGCGAGTCGATGGGAACGTCCAGGTCCTCGACCTCGTCCTTGAGGTCGCCGATCTGATCCTCGAGCGCCTCGGCAGCATCGCTGGCCGACTGACGCGAGCTGCGGTCATCCTTGAGATAGTACGTGTTAAACGTGGTGGCGCAGTCGCGAACCTGCTGATCAAGATCGGAGAGCCTGTTGTAGTAGGAGCTCAGCCGGTCGTAGACGTTCTGCTCGCTGATGGTGGCGGCATCGTGGGCGTCATCGTCATCATCATCGTCAAGCTTGTTGGGGTCACCCTTAACGGAGACGTCATCGTCGTCGTGGTCGATTTTGACCTTTTCGATCGTCGTGCCCTTGGTATCATCGACGCCCTTGTCGAAAGGCTTGATCATAAAGAACACGACCAGCGCGATAATCACGACGACTAGCGCGGCGATAATGCCGATGAGCAGCGCATTATTGTTCTTGGGAGCAGCGGGGGCGCCGGCCTGCGGAGCGGCGGTCGGTATGGGCTGCTGCGGCGCGGAGCCGGCTGGCGTCGCCCATTGCTGCGTCGTGCCGACTTCGGGCTGGGGAGCGGGCATGGGCTGATGGGCGGACTGCACGGTCACGTCCGCCTGCGCATCCTCTTGCGACTGAGAGGCCTGGCCATCATCGGTTGCCGGCGTTCCGCAGTTGGTGCAGAAGCGCTCGTCGTCTTTCAGAAGCTTGCCGCAATGGGTGCAAAACCGGGGCATGATGGTTCCTTCCATTCGATGTGTTGGCTAGATTATAAGGTGGTTCAGGTGCGGTTGGGCCGCGCCGAGCCAACTGGTTATGTGAGGATAGTCGTGCCGCGCAAGCCCTGTCGTATGCGTCACAATGAGTGCGGCGTGCTGGGTGTCCGGCGCGGCCGTTTATCGACGGCTCGGTAGAATGCGATGGTGGGGAGTGAGTCTGTGTACTGCGGCGAGCAAGGTCGGGGTGGCGGCGACAACGTGGAGGCGTTCCGGTTCCCGCCGGGGGATGCGCCCCTCGCTGTGTGCGATTGCTCGCGTCGGGTGTTTTGTGCCGGGATGTTGACGGGAGCGCTTGCCTCGGTGATGAGTCTCGGCGGTTGTGCTGCGCGCCGCAACGAGGCTGAGGGCTCCGCTGTCCCTGCCAAACAAAAGGCGAATCATCCGTCCGCTCAAAAGACGGAAGCTGTCTCCCAGACTTCTTGGATTGCCGGCCTGCAGCAAGATATCGAAGCCCTTGTCGAGCCATATAGTGGGTCTACCTCGGTCTATGCTGTGGCGCTTGACCCGCAAACGTTCGCGTCGCTCGATGGTGAAGTCGCCGTGGCGCCGGACGCGCGACGTGTGGCGGCAAGCATCATCAAGCTTCCCATTCTCGCTTGTGCGCTCGAGACCGTGACGGCGGGCGAGCTGTCCCTCGACGAGCAGATAACGGTAGCGCAACAGGATATCGTGGGTGGAAGTGGCAACATTCAGTCGCGCGGCGCGGGTGTGTCGTACAGTATTGACGAGCTGCTGCACGCTATGATCGCCCAGAGCGACAACGTGGCGGCGAACCTTGTTATCGGCAGGCTTGGCATGGATACGGTCAACGAAACGTGTGCCGCATTGGGGCTGACCCAGACCGTGCTCGCTCGTTTGATGATGGACGCCGAGGCCCAGGCACAAGGTCGCGAGAACTATACGAGCGCTCGTGATGCTGCGGCCGTGTTGCAGCGGCTGGCGGCGGGGACAATCGCGACGCCCGAGCTGTGCGAGCGAGCGCGCGGATATCTGCTGGCGCAGGAAGACGCGCGCGGTATTGTCGAGGGCGTTCCCGGTGGCGTTTTGGTCGCGCACAAAACGGGCAGCCTGGCGAATGCTCAGCACGATGCCGCAATCGTCTACGCCGAGCGCCCTTACGTGCTGGCAATCCTCACCCAAGACCTCGAACGCGAGCAGGCCTTGGCCTTGGAGCGCGACACCTCCTCCGCTATCTATGCCCGCGCCCACTCCTAACTTGCGGTGAAATAGGGATTGTATTTGCTGTTAGAAGGCGTATCCAGTCCCTATTTCACCGCAACTTAGAGGGTCGGCAGTTGGGACGTTCCTTTTCTGCCGGCACTTTGGGAACGTTCCTAACTGCCACCTAGCCCCTGCCCCTGGGGTATCATGGCTTGGTTGCTATAACTTGCATTTTCGCGCCTTGTAGGAAGGGGCTGCGCCCATGGCTTTTGAGCCCGCTCAACATAGCT
>USHZ01000219.1 GCA_900554595.1 uncultured Collinsella sp.
ATCAGGCCATCGAGGCCAAAGAGGGCGTGCTCGTGCGCGAGGAGAACCAGACGCTGGCTACCATCACCCTGCAGAACTACTTCCGTCTGTATGACAAGCTCTCCGGCATGACCGGTACGGCACTCACCGAGGACGCCGAGTTCCGCGAGATCTACAAGCTGCCCGTCGAGGTCATCCCCTCCAACAAGCCCGTTCAGCGTGTCGACCACGAGGACCTGGTGTACCGCACCATCCAGGCCAAGTACAACGCCGTTGCCGACGACGTCGAGCGACGTCACGCCAAGGGCCAGCCGGTCCTGGTGGGCACCGTCTCCATCGAAAGCTCCGAGAAGCTGTCGGCCGCCCTTACCAAGCGCGGTATCGCGCACGAGGTCCTCAACGCTAAGCATCACGAGCGCGAGGCTCATATCGTTGCCCAGGCCGGACGCTACGGCGCCGTGACCATCGCTACTAACATGGCCGGTCGTGGTACCGACATCCTGCTGGGTGGCAATCCCGACGAGCTGGTGCGCGAGCGCCTTGAGTACGAGGGCCTGACCATGGAGGACGTGACGCCCGAGCAGCTTGAGCAGTTTAACGCCGAGGCCAAGGAGACCTGCAAGGCCGAGCGCGAGCGCGTGCTTGCCGCCGGCGGCCTGACCGTCATCGGCACCGAGCGCCATGAGTCCCGTCGTATCGACAACCAGCTGCGCGGCCGCTCCGGTCGTCAGGGCGATCCGGGCGAGACTCAGTTCTACCTGTCGCTCGAGGACGACCTCATGCGCCTGTTCGGCGGCGACAAGATGGACCGCGTCTCCAAGATGATGGTTACCGCCGACATGGGCGACGACATGCCCATCCAGCACAAGATCATCTCCAAGGCCGTTGAGAGCGCCCAGCACAAGGTCGAGAGCATCAACTTCTCCATGCGCAAGAGCGTTCTTGAGTACGACGACGTCATGAACAAGCAGCGCCAGGTCATCTACGCCGAGCGCAACAAGATTCTGGACGGCAAGGACCTGACCGACCACATCACCGAGGTCATGCACGACACCGTGTACCGCTGCGTGCAGGAGTTCTGCACCAAGGACAGCCACGATGGCGAGCGCGATCTCGAGGGCTTGCGCAAGTGGGTCGTGGAGCTCACCGGGCATATCGACACGCCCAAGTTCCCCGACGAGGACTTCGAGGCCCTGGCTGCCGATGTCCTGGCATACGTTGAGAAGTGCTACAACATGAAGGCCGAGCGCCTGGGTGAGGACCTCATGCGCGAGCTCAACACTCAGGTCATGCTGCGCGTCATCGATACCCGCTGGATGAACTACCTGCAGGAGATGGACTACCTCAAGACCGGTATCGGACTGCGCGGCTTTGGTCAGCGCGATCCGCTGGTCGAGTACAAGACCGAGGCTTATGGCGCGTTCCAGATGCTCGTCGACACCATGTACGAGGATTACCTACGCACCGTCCTGCGCATCGAGATCAAGGCCGCCCCGCACGCCGTGGAGCACAAGGAGGACCCCGCGCTCAAGGGTGCGCGCTTCTCCGGCCCCGCCGATGTCGATGGCGACAACGGCAACTCGGTGCTGCGCAAGCAGGCACAGGTTCAGGCTCGTACGGCCGTCCAGGGAGGCCCGGCTGCTGTCAACAACGGCGGCAAGGTGACTACCTACCGCAAAGACGAGAGTGACGATCCGTACGTCAACGTTGGTCGCAACGACCTTTGCCCCTGCGGCAGCGGCAAGAAGTTCAAGTACTGCCACGGCAGGAATCGTTAATGGCCGAGGCTCTAGAGGTAACGCCCGCCGAGCTGGACGCGTTTGCGGACCGGCTCGGCGAGGTCGAGTCGTATCTTCATTTGGACGAGAAGCGCACGCGCGTGACCGAGCTCGAGGCCAAAAGCGTGGCCCCCGGCTTTTGGGATGACGCCGACGCCGCTCGCGCCACCATGGAGGAGATCGCTCGCGCTAAGGAAGATATCGCTGCCGTGGATACCGCGCGCGGCGAGCTATCTGACGCCCGCGCGGCGCTGGAGCTTGCCGAGGAGATGGGCGACGACCCCGATGCCGCCGCATTGTGCGAGGAGGCTGCCGCTACGGCAGAACGCCTGGCCCGCGCTATCGACGAGCTCGAGCTTTCGAGCTGGTTTACCGGTGAGTTCGATCACGGCGACGCGATTGTGACCATCAAGCCCGGACAGGGTGGCCTGGAGGCGCAGGACTGGACCTTCATGCTCTTTAAGATGTACATGAAGTACTGCCAGCGTCGCGGCTGGAAGGTCACCATTAACGACTGCCCCGCGGCTGAGGTCATCGGTATCGACCGTGCGACCTTTACCGTCGAGGGCAAGGACGCGTTTGGCATGCTGCGCGCCGAGGCCGGCGTCCACCGTCTGGTGCGCATTAGCCCTACCGACGACAAGAAGCGCCGCCAGACCACGTTTGCCGGCGTCGAGGTCATCCCCG
>USHZ01000220.1 GCA_900554595.1 uncultured Collinsella sp.
GCCAAGTACGGTCGCAAAATGGACATCAACGTCATCACGTTTTGGATGTTTGTGGGCAACGGCGTGCTGAGCCTGGCAACGTCGCTGCTATTCGAGACCCAAGCGCCTCTGTCCGTGTGGACGCCGAGCTTTATCAGTGCGATGGCGTTTCTCTCGGTGGGCTGCACATGCGCGGCTCTGCTCATCCAAAACGTCGGCCTGGCGCATGTCCCGGCCTCGACGGGCTCGCTGCTCCTTTCGATGGAGTCGCCTTCGGGTGTGCTGTTTTCGGTGCTGCTGATGGGGGAGGCGCTCACCTCGCGCCTGCTCGCCGGCTTCGCGCTCATCTTCCTGTCGATTATCTTGAGCGAGACTCACTTCGATTTTTTGCGTCGAAAGCCGCGCCCGCAATTGTAAACAACTTGTTGCGCCGCCCTCCCGGGGCGGCATTTTTTATGCCTCGCCCTTAAAGTAGTACCTTGCACTTTACGCTATCAAAGTGCTTGCTGCAAAAACGATACTGGAGGGCATCTATGGCACCAGCTTTGTCCGATCTTCAACCGCAATCAGCGCCCAAGGCCACCGCAGCGGCGCAGACCGCTATCGGTGACGGTCTTGTTGCAGAAGCTCAGGCTTTTGCAGACGAGCTCGCTGCGTGGCGACACGATCTCCACCAGATGCCCGAGCTGGGTAATAGCCTCCCACAGACCTCTGCGTATATCCAAGCGCGCCTGACCGAGATGGACATCCCATTTGCCACACTCGTTGATGGTTCCTGCGTTGTGGGCCTTGTCGGCGCCGGTGCCGCCGCGGCCCAAGGCAATGGCGTCTGCACGAATGAGCAGGCCGGTACGGTCATCATGCTTCGTGGCGACATGGACGCCCTGCCCGTTGCCGAGGAATCCGGCGAGCCCTTTGCATCCACCAACGGCTGCATGCACGCTTGCGGTCACGATATGCACGCGACGGCGCTGCTTGGTGCGGCGCGCCTGCTCAAGGCCCGCGAGTCCGAGCTTGTCGACGCCAACGCCACAGTTAAGTTGCTGTTCCAGCCGGGCGAGGAAACCTTTGAGGGTGCCCGCGCCGCCATCGCCGACGGTCTGCTGCAGAGCCCGCGTCCCCAGGCCGCCTTTGCCATGCATGTCAATAGCCAGTCGCCGCTTGGCCTGGTGCTCTACGGCAGCCCGGCGCTCTCGGGCGTGTACGGTTTTCGCATCACGCTTCAGGGCAAGGGCGGCCATGGCTCGAGCCCCGAGATCTGCATCGACCCCATCACGGCCGGCGTCCATGTGCATCTGGCGCTTCAGGAGCTCATCTCCCGCGAGGTGCCGGCGGCCAAGGAGGTCGCGCTTACCGTTGGCAAGTTCGCCGGCGGTCAGGCCGCAAATGTCATCCCCGACACTTGTGTGCTCGAGGGAACGCTGCGTGGCTTCGACGTCGAGCTCATGGAGCACCTCAAGACCCGCATCGCGGAGGTCGTCAAAGGCGTTGCCACGACCTATCGTACGCCGGCGACTATCGAGACGCTCTCGGATGTTCCCCCGCTCGTACTCGATGACGATATGACGCAGGCGTCGCTTGGCTACGTGGGCGCGGCGCTGCCCAAGTCCGCCTTCCTGCCGCTGTTCCACGCCATGGCGAGCGAGGACTTCGCGTTGATCTCGAGCGAGATCCCGAGTGCGTACTTTACCGTGGGCGCTGCCGTGACTGATACGGACGAGCATTTTGCTCAGCATCATCCCAAGGCACGTTTTAGCGATGCCGAGCTTCCCCTTGGCGCCGCGGCTTATGCCGCCGTCGCTTTGGGCTACATCGCCGACCACCGGTAGCACCCAATCTTGCTACTCGTTTGTTTAAAAAAGGAACAGTATGTCCCAGCAACGTAAGTTCTTCCCCGGCTGGCTCGTGGTGGCCTCCGGCTTTGTGATCA
Organism: uncultured Collinsella sp.; assembly: GCA_900554595.1. Taxonomy (GTDB): domain Bacteria; phylum Actinomycetota; class Coriobacteriia; order Coriobacteriales; family Coriobacteriaceae; genus Collinsella. The sequence continues at coordinate 1,910 of USHZ01000220.1, forward strand.
TGGCCACGTGCTACACGATTTTCGTCAACTGCATGAGCCTGTTCCAGCCGCTCATCGTCAGCGACTTGGGAATTTCTCTTGCGCAGTACAACATCTCCAACGCCATCTCTACCGTGGTGAGCGTTATCGGCTCACTTGTGATCGGTCATGTTGCCGATAAAGTAAGCGGTCGCGTTTTGGGCTCCCTAACCGTTATCGCTACCTCTGCCGTTCTTGCCGGTATGAGCTTTGTCGGTGAGTTGTGGCAGGTCTACGTGCTCTTTGCCGTCTCGGGCTGCTTTGCCGTCGCCTCGACCCGCCTGCTCATTAGTCTGGTGACCGCCAACTGGTTTACGGCCAAGCGAGGCCTTGCCATCTCCATCGCACTTTCGGGCTCGGGCTTTGGCGGCGCTATTCTGTCTCCCATTGTGAGCTCGCTGATCGTGAGCGTTGGCTGGCGTTCCGCCTTCCTGGTGCTCGCGGCTATCTGCATGGTGGCGGCGCTGCCCATCACGGCCTATTCCTTCCGCACCAAGCCTTCCGAGAT
>USHZ01000221.1 GCA_900554595.1 uncultured Collinsella sp.
GCCGCGTATGGGAGCGTGACGAGATCGAGCGCGCCATGGACATCTATCGCCAGCACGATTGTGTGGTGATCTCGGACGAGATTTGGTCCGATATCATCCTGCCGGGGCACAAACACATCCCGACGCAGTCGGTGAGCGAGGATGCCCGCATGCGCACGGTTGCCCTCTACGCGCCCAGCAAGACGTTTAACCTGGCGGGCCTGGTCGGCAGCTACCACATCATCTATAACGAGACGCTGCGCGACCGCGTGTGCGCCGTGTCCAACAAGACTCACTACAACGAGATGAACGTCCTCTCCATGCATGCGCTTATCGGTGCCTACCAGTCGCAAGGCTACGAGTGGGTGGACGAGCTCAACCAGGTGCTTGCCGGCAATATCGAGTACTTCTGCGATTACGTTGACGAGCATTTTGAGGGCGTGTCCTATTCGCGTCCGCAAGGCACCTATATGGTGTTCTTGGACTGCACCGAGTGGTGTCGCGAGCATGGCCGCGATATTCAGTGGTTGCTCGACGAGGGGGCGCGCGTGGGCGTGGGGTATCAGGACGGCCGTCCGTTCCACGGACCCTGCCACATTCGCGTGAATCTGGCGCTGCCGCTTTCGCGGGTAAAGGAGGCGTGTGAGCGCCTGGACCGCTACGTTTTTGGGGTATAGGGGACGCTCGATTCGAGTGCTGCCCCATGTGCCCACGCCGTCAAAATGCGTGGGCACATGGGGCGCAGAGGGTAGCGAGCGCGTTTTCCGCATTCGCTACTTTTCATGAATCTGCTTGCCGCAAAGATGTTCAATCGAAATCTCGTAGAGTTGGACGCCCTTTATGTCTTTGGCGATCTCCTCCTCGACTTCTTCGGCAGAAGGGTAGTACTTAAGCGCGAGCTGACGGACTTTGTCCTCGATAAACGCGGGCGCTTCATCTACCAGGCGACAACGACCAAAGACAACGGTACTCATAACGTAGGGAGCCCAGTCGCCGTCCTTGTACCACTCGTTGCCGTAAACGGTAAAGCAGACTTTATCATCATGCCTGAGTGAATCGACCTTGTGGCCAGCCTTGGCGCCATGGAAATAAATCTTGTCGTGCTCGGCGTCAAAGAAGTAGTTGACGGGAATGGCATAGGGGTAGCCATCATCGCCGTTGACGGCAAAGACGCCGCGCTTGCAGGTGGCGAGCAACTCGCGCGCTTCCTCGTCGGTGATGGCGCGTTTCTTTCGACGTAAGGGCCTAAACATCGTTGGCTTCCTTTCTACTGCGCATGGTGGTTGAGCACAAACTATAGCGAAACAGCCCCGTTTTTCTTGATACAGGCGAGTATGTTTTTGAGCTTGTTAAAGTCGAGCGGTTTGGGCAGATGGGCGTTCATGCCGGCATCGTGTGCCGCCTTGGCGTCTTCGGCAAAGGCGTTGGCGGTGAGCGCGATGATGGGGATGTCGGCCGCATCGGCCTTTTCGCTCAGGCGGATCGCGCGGGTTGCCTCGTAGCCGTCCATGCCCGGCATCATGATGTCCATTAGAATCGCATCGAAGCTACCCGCGGGACGGCCTACGTATAGGTCGACCGCTTCGTTGCCGTCGGCGGCGCGAGTTACGACGATGCCCTCGCTTTCGAGCAGAGCCTGGGCAATCTCGGCATTGAGCTCGTTATCTTCTGCCAAAAGAACGTTCATGTCTGCAAGCGAGCAACTGTATGCCTGCTCGTCCGTACGTTCTTTTGCCTGAGGGTTCTTGTCGATCTCGAGCGGAATCTGGACGTTAAACGTACTTCCCACGCCAACTTCACTCGAAATCTCAATCGTGCCGCCCATCATGTCGATGAGCGATTTGACGATTGGCATGCCCATGCCGGTTCCTTGGAACTTGCTGCGCGCATCGTCACCTTCTTGGGCAAACGGCTCATAGATATGCTTTAAAAACTCGGGAGCCATGCCAATGCCGGTATCCGAAACGCTAAAGCAAAAGAGCGCGCGCCCATCATCGAGTGGCTTGGTCTGTGAGCTAAAGGTGACGGAGCCGCCGCGCTTGTTGTACTTAATGCTGTTGTCCAGCAGGTTGATTATGATCCGTCGGATATGGGTGGGACTGCCGATCATGTATGGCCCTGTGGCGTACGGCAGGCTATTGTCCTGCATTGTGATGCCGTTACCGGACGCGCGGAGCTTGCACAGCACCAGCGCATCGTCACAGAGCTCTTTGAGGTTAAAAGGAGCATGTTCCAGTGTTAGCTTGCGGTCTTCGATTTTGCCCATCTCGAGGATATCGTTGATTAGCGAGAGCAGGTGATTGGCGGCAACACGCGCCTTGGCGCGGCTTTCGCGGGCGACTTGCATATCGCCGTCTTTCAATTCCTCAATTTCGATAAGGCCCAGGATGCCGTTGAGCGGCGTGCGGATGTCG
>USHZ01000222.1 GCA_900554595.1 uncultured Collinsella sp.
AAACGATTGTCGTTCAGGAAACGCAGGTTCTTTTCGAATGCAGCGTCATGGAGTTCCCAGTCGCTCTCCGGGTCCTGGCCATCGGCACGAGCGGTGTGCAGAATCGCATTCCATAGTTTATAGATCGCAACCTCATCGGCGTCTCCCGGGAACACCTCGCGCGCCCATGCCACGACCGGAGCGCCGGCGATGCACCACGGATTGATGTTGTAATCCAGCCCACGGCGGAAAACTTTGCACTGTGTATTCCTCGCCTTGGATGCCGCGGCCGGCTTGGCCGGATCGATGCCCTTGAGGGCTGCAGGATCCGCACCCTCGATAAAGATAAAGCAGGCACCGTCCTGGGCCAGGGAATCCAGCTGCAGGCGCTTCCACTCGGGCGTCTGCTCAAAATAGCTTTTCTCGACATGCTCGTACGTGAGCCTCGTCACGGCATCATCGGCCCAAATGACCGTCACGTGGCCGGCGCCAGCAGCATAGGCCTCCGCGACCACCACGCGGGCAAACGGCGCGCACTCGACCGGAGACTGAACGACAACCTCCTGGCCGGGCTTGACGTTTACGCCCTTGCGGACGACCAGGCGCGCGTAGTTTTTAATCTTGGGCTCCAGGGCCTTCATGCCCTCCAGAGCCTCTTCGACCGTCAGGGCAGCTCGAATCATGTGCCACTCCATCTATCTATAGAACAGTAAAAAGGCGCGCCGCAAAAACGACGCGCCTTATATCTTAGCGATAAGTATGGATACAAACGCTACTTCTTCTTGGAGTCCTTCTTGTCCTCCTCGGCAGCCGCGCGCTCAATAAGAGCGTTGAGCTTGTTCTCGGACATGCCCTCGGCCTGCGCGCGGTACATGTTGCGCAAGGGACGAATACGAGCGAAATCGTAGATAAAGTCACCCAGGATGATGACATAGGACAAAACGATGCCGACCATCTGGACGGGACTGGACACCGTGCCGCCGGGAGCGAAGTAGAGCGAAGCCCAAATTGCCACGACGAGTACCATGCCGATGGCGAGCACGGCCCACCAAATACGGCGGCGCTTGGTGTAGTCCTCATCCTGCTTGAGAAGAATATTCGACACCGTGTAGATGCGATCCTCGCGGGCGCGCTGCTTGGCCTTGCGGGCGCGCTTCTCCTCCTTGGAAAAGCCTTCCAGATTTTCGCCCTTCTCGAGCTCCTTGCGGCGTGCCTTGGATGATGCCGGCACGACGCGAACGGAGCTCGCTGCCTGGCGGGCGGGCTTAGCAGATGCGGCGGACTTGCGCGCAACCCCGGTAACTTCGTGGGATTGCGTGCGCTTGTTCGTGGCGCTACGGGTACTCACTTATGCGTTCTCCTTCATGCTTGTGAACTGGGAGCCCGTGATGATCTGGAAGGCCTCGCGATAGCGCTCGGACGTGCCATCGATGACCTCGGCGGGCAGGTGCGGGGTCTCCCCCGTCATATCCCAGTTGGCTTTGAGCCAATTGCGGACGAATTGCTTGTCGTAGCTGGGCTGAATCTTGCCCTCCTCGTAGCTGGCGGCGGGCCAGAAACGGCTGGAGTCGGGCGTGAGGCACTCGTCGATCAGCGTAACCTTGCCATCGATGACACCGAACTCGAACTTGGTGTCGGCAATGATGATGCCACGGGTCGCTGCATACTCGGCGGCAGCCTTGTAAATCTTGAGGGACAGGTCGCGAATCTGCGCGGCGATATCCTCACCCACGATCTCGCAGCAACGCTCGAACGAAATGTTCTCGTCGTGGTCGCCGATCTCGGCCTTCGTGGACGGCGTGAACAGCGGCTCGGGAAGCTTGGAGGCCTCGGTCAGACCCTCGGGCAGCTGAATGCCGCAGACGGTGCCGTTCTCGTCATAGGTCTTCTTGCCCGAACCGGTCAGATAGCCGCGGACGATGCACTCGATAGGAATCGTCTGGGCCTTCTTGACCAGCATGGCGCGGCCTGCGAGGTAGTCACGATACTCGGCAAACTCCTCGGGGAAATCCGCCGGGTCGATGGAAACGAGATGGTTGGGGACGATGTCGGCAAACTTATCGAACCAGAATGCCGAGATGCGGTTGAGCACCTCTCCCTTAAACGGAATCTCGTCGGGGAGAATAAAGTCGAACGCAGAAATGCGATCGGTGGCGACCATCAGCAGGTTTTCACCGGCATCGTAAATATCACGAACCTTGCCACGGGAATCCGGACGACGCTCCATCGTAGTCACGTGAGTCACTCCTTACCAAAATACGACAGTAATGCGGGTTCTTTCCCGCACGTTTTCGCAAACTCGGAGCGGCAGGGACGAAACCCCTCCTTCACCGAGTAGCGAAAAGCTAGTGCTCCATTGTAGTAGATGCCGCGTCCGCCGTGTGCTCGCG
>USHZ01000223.1 GCA_900554595.1 uncultured Collinsella sp.
GAGTTCCGCACGCAAAGGAGGCGCCAGTGGCGCCTCCGTCTTGCGCAGGACTGTTTGAAATTTTGAGCAAGCGCCCCGCCGCTCCGGGGGCCTTCCCCGCCCTGACGACTCGGCCTTTCGGGTCGGGTGGGCTGAATTGAATTTGGTGAATGGGTGCGCCGTCGGCGCGCCCATTGTTTTGGAGGGAACTCATTTTGAGCAAGCACCCGCCCTGCCGGGGCTCCCGGGTTCTGCAACGACTCGGCCGTTCGGGTCAGGTGGGCTGGATTGAATTTGGTGAATGAGGGCGCCGTTGGCGCCTTCATTCTTTATATATGTTGGGAGCGCCAAGCGGTGGGGGTGGTGCCGGTGTGTTGCTTGAAGGCTTGGGCGAAGGCGGCCTGCTGAGGGTAGCCTAGACGCTCTGCCACCTGCGCTATCGTCAGCGAGCTGTCGGCCAAAAGGTCCTGTGCTCGCTCCATACGGCATCTGCGAATGTAGGCACCCAGGGACTCGCCGGTTTGGGCCTTAAAGGTGGCGCATAGCTTGGAGCGGCTTGTGTAGAGCCTCTCGGCTACCTCGTTGATACCCACACGTCTGCCTTTGTCGAGCGCGCGCTCAATCATTGCCGTTGCTTCTTCGGCAATGGTTATGCTGGCGCGCGTGTCTGCCGCCCGCCGCGCCTGCTTGTGGGCCGCGCGCGAACAGGCGAGCTCCGCGACCATGGTCTCCACGATGCCTTGCATATAGACGTGTCCGCCTACGGTGCGGGCGCGGTCCTCGTTAATCCGGCGCAGCGTGTGGCAGATGGCAGACGTCGCCTCCTCGTGCCACGACTCGGCAAACGCTTCGAAGACTCCCACGAACTCAGTGGGATACCGATGCTCCAGCTCGTCAAAATACCCGGGCAAAAAGAGCACCGAGCGCGAGTGATAAAGCTGCCCTGCAAACAGCGGACTTAGTTCCTCGCCGCAGCTATCTTGGATAAAGCTGCACACCGCGCTGTTCGGCCACGGTCCATGCAAGGGTTTAAGGTTCGCAGGCGTTATGCCAGCCTCGGGCATGCATATAAGTGTGGGCGCGCTGACCTCGCTCACGCAGGCGTACGGTTCGGGTGTGTATTCGGTCAGGTACATATCGTGCATCGGGGTAATGAAATGCTCCATAACGATGCAGGCGGGGGAGAGAGGCATGATCCATGCGCGTCCGTGCGCCCGATCGTTTGCCACCTCGCCGGTAAAGACGGCGCCCTTGCCGGTAAGCTCCAGGCCAAACTGCTCAAACTGCGGTGCGTAGAGCTCGGTTATGTCGGTCGCTGCCCGCCGTATTTGCAAAAGCGTCCCTTTCCTTTGCAGAAACGTCCACGCCTGGCTTGATTGTGAGCCATGGCTAACACATCAATGATAAGTTCATTACGGTTAACTCTCAAGCCGTTAGAAAGGAATCTCATGGCAAAGGGATCAAAAAAGGAAGGCGGCGGTATCGGCGAGCTGCTTGCATATGCCGGCGACCGTAAATTCCTAACATATTTGGGCATGGCCCTCTCGGCGCTCTCGCAGCTGCTGAGCTTTGGCCCGTACGTGTGCATTTGGCTTGTCGCGCGCGATCTGATCGCCGTGGCACCTAACTGGAGCGAAGCCTGGGACATCGCGACGTATGGCTGGTGGGCCGTGGGGTTTGCGCTGGCAAGCATCGTGATTTATTTCGTGGGGCTCATGTGCACACACCTATCCGCGTTTCGTTGCGCGTCCAATATCCGCAAGGCTACGAGCGAGCATCTGCTTAAGCTGCCGCTCGGCTACTTTGACACGCACGCCACCGGTGAGCTGCGCCGTATCGTAGACGGATGCGCCGCCTCAACCGAGACACTGCTCGCGCACATGCTGCCCGATATCGCCGCCGCCACCGCCATGGTCGCAGGTCTGCTCGTGCTGCTTTTCGCCCTCGATTGGCGCTTGGGCGCGGCATGCCTTATCTCGGTCGTCGTTTCGCTTGGCGCCATGGCCACCATGATGAGCGGCAAGGGCGCCGAGTTCATGAAGGCCTACATGGGCGCGCTGGTCAAGATGAACAAGACCGGTACCGAATACGTACGCGGCATTCCCGTGGTCAAGGTGTTTCAGCAGACGGTCTATTCCTTTAAGGCGTTCCACGACGCGATCGCCGAATACGCCGACATGGCACAAAGCTATGCGGGCACGTTTTGCCGAGGTCCGCAGGTACTCAACCTTACCGCGCTCAATGGTCTTGTGACATTCCTGTTGCCCGTGGCGTTGCTGTTGGCGCCGGGCGAGACGGACTTTGCACGCTTTATGACCAACTTCACGTTTTACGCGATATTTTCGGCCGTGGTGCCGACGGCCATGACCAAGCTCATGTTTG
>USHZ01000224.1 GCA_900554595.1 uncultured Collinsella sp.
TGTAACGAAAGTGCAATATGGTATATACGTTATATACAAGTTGCCAAATGCGGTAGAGTTGCAGCAACGCGACAGCGAGAGTCGATGGGGGACCGATATGATCAAGGCTGTTATTTTTGACATGGATGGAACGCTGGTCGATACCGAGCGTTTGGGCATTAAGGCATGGAAGGCGGGCGCTGCCGAGTTGGGGGTCGCGATTGATGATGCGCTGATCCATCAGTTTATCGGTCGCACGCTACCCGATGTTATGGACATCCTCGACAAGCATTACGGCAGCCACGAAACCACTGAGGCAGTCTATGTCCGCCACAAGGAGATTCGCGACGAGATGGTCAAGACCGAACTGGAGCTTAAGGCCGGCGCCGCCGAGTGCATAGACGAGCTGCTGGCTGCGGGCTATCACGTGGGCCTAGCGACGTCATCGCGCCATGTCACGGCCGAGCGCAACCTTAAGATGGTCGGTCTTTTTGACAAGTTTGAGACGGTGACTTGCGGCGAGGACGTCGTGCACGGCAAGCCCGATCCCGAGATGTATCTGCTCGCCTGCGAGCGCGCGGGCTTTGCCCCCGAGGAATGCGCTGTGGTCGAGGATTCGCGCAACGGCTGCGTCTCGGGCATCACGGCCGGCTGCCATGTCTTTGCTGTTCCCGATATCGTGCCGCTGCCGCAGGACGTGGTAGATGGCTGCGAGGCCGTGCTCGATACGTTGTTCGACCTGGCGGCGGCAATCAAGACTGTGCGCTAGAAAATTGCGGCGTTGAAACGAGCGATTGCTCACGTTTGCGCTTAAGCAAAAGGGGTCCGGCAATGGTCGGGCCCCTTTTGCTTAAGCGGCGACTTAGCATACTCGCGGGCGTGCTATAGATACGCACCGAGGTTGATGGCCGTGGCGTCGGTCTGGCTGCTTGCCTGGGTGCTGGCGCGTTCCAGTAGGAACGGACGTACCAGTTCTTGGCGGTTGATATCCTCGGCGGCGACTGCGGTGACGGTACGCGCTGCGGAGCCGACACGGATATGCTTGATCTTTGCCGGGGCCTTGTTCTCGATTTGCTCCATCAGCAGTTGGACACCCTTGCGGCCAATCTCGTAGCCCGGGGGCGCTACCGTAGTGAGCGGGACCGATCCGCTCCAAGCGAGCGGGTTGCCATCGCAGCCTGCTACGCGTACTTGCCCGGGGACAGAGATGCCCTTGTCGACCAGTGCCGAAACGACGCCCGAGGCCAACACATCGGTCAGGCCGACGACAAAATCGGGACGTTCGTCCGCGGGGCGCTCGGCGATTTGGGCACCGATGCCGTAGCCGTCGGCAGCGGTATTCCATTCGCCGGCGTCGATGATTTCGATCTTGATATCGGGGTGCAGGGCAAGGGCCTTGTGAATGCCAAGCACGCGTAGGGTGAGCTGCATAAATGCTGCTCTGCCCACAACGGTGATATGGTGTGCGCCGCGGGCGATGGCGAGCTCGGCGATAATGCGCCCCTGCGCCTCGTTGTCGGCTGCCACGTAATAACCGGGCTCGGAACAGTGGATGTCCAGATAGACGATCGGCACGGGCATCTTGGTCATGGCGGGGTGCCAGTCGGGAGACGCCATGGGCTGAACCATGACGCCGGACATCTGGGTGCCCATAAAATAGCGCAGGTAATGGTCCTGGAGAATATCGTCGTTGTCGGCGTTGGCGATGAGTAAGTCATAGCCGTGCTTGCGTGCCTCGTTGTGGGCACCGCTGGCAATTTGGAGCGAAAAGCCGTGGTCGAGGCGGGGGAGGACGAGGCCAAAGGACTTCGTGGTGCCGCCTGCCAGCTGGCGAGCGCTTTGGTTGGGCAGGTAGCCCAAGCGATTGATGGTCTCGTTGATGAGCTTGAGGGTCTCGGGGCGCAGCTTTTCGGGGTGGTTGAGCGCGTTGGATACCGTGCCCAGCGAGACTCCTGCCTCGCGCGCGACGTCGCTGATTTTTACCTTTGCCATAGCGGCCCCTTTGATGCGTTTCAAGTACAAGCCAGATTGTAGCATCGCCCGCCCCTAGGGTGTCAAAACCTGCCAATTAGGGACAGGTTTATTTTGGTAGGTTTTATCTGGGGAAACGCTGCTACTGCCCCAAACCACCACAAAGGGGACAGGCACCTTTGTGGTGGTTTGGACCGGCTGGACGTGTGTGAATCGAGTGGTATCCAGTTTAAGGTACCACTTCTGGTATATCAGCTTGCGTTTGCGTGAGTACAATACTCGAACGTTATACGTCTCAGCGCCCCCTGTGCGTGGACGTCTTGCAGTCACGCGAACGAAGGGATTTATCCTATGTGCGGAATTGTCGGCTACACCGGCTCTGATATTGCAAAGAACATCCTGGTCAC
>USHZ01000225.1 GCA_900554595.1 uncultured Collinsella sp.
GCTCCTGCCGATCGCGTAATCGAGGTTCTCGCCGGTAATACCTGCGGTATGAAAAAGACCTCTTGCGCCGATCAGCTTACGCGCGCTATCGAGGCCGCTCGCGCCGAGATCGCCTAATGGGTATCGCCGACCACATCAAGAATGGAATATCGCGCCGTGGCTTTGTGCTCGGCGGTGCTGCCGCGGGCGCTGCCACGGTGCTTGCCGGTTGCTCGAAAAAAACGGGCACGAGTGATGACGCCGCTGGCGAGCCGCAGGTTATCAAGGACGATTCGAAGATTGTCTCGATCACTGATGAGTACGAAGCTGTCGATATCGATCTTGAGCCCGCGGCCTCGTGGACGCTGCCGCTGGGCACGCTGCTGTACTACTGCGATGGCGACTACGCTGCCGCGATGATGGCGCCTGCTTCTGCCCTGCATGCCAATACGCTTGGTGTGCTCAACCTGGGCGATGGCTCGCTTACCACACTTATTGAGGATCCCATTGAGGGAACCGGTTATGCGTTTTATGACGTTCGCGCGGGTGATGGCGTGTTCGCGTGGGTCGAGATGAACTTCGCCAATGCGTCCTGGAAACTCTATGCGCAAAACCTTGCAGGCTCCTCCCTTACCGGCAACGCCGTCGAGCTCGACCGCGGTGGCGAAAACTACGATCCGCCGCTCTTCACAGCGTATGGGTCGTCGGTCATCTGGTACAAGATGCCTTCGTCCGGCGGCACCAAGACGAGCAACGATTCGTACTGCTACCGTCAGTCGCCCAGCGAGTCCAAGCCTGAGACTATTTGGAAGTCGACGGGCCGCTTCGCATCCGCCCCGCGTGTGAGCGACGGCATCCTGACCATCTCGCCCCGCGTGCACAATGATGAGGGCGTCTATTACGGTATGACGGCGATCGACCTGACTGACGGCAACAACACGAAGCGAGCTCAGCTGGTGCTTCCTTCGTCGGTTTCGCCTTTCGAGGCCGTGTATATGGGCGACACCTTCGTGTTCTCCATTGAGGCGACGTATAGCGGTGTGGGTAGCCTGGGTAATATGGGCACCTATATCGGTAACGAGGGCGGGCCGTACCTCTTCCTTTCGCGTGAGCCGCTCGCGTGCGCCGCGGGAAGGAAAAATAAATACCTGGTTAAAGTTCAGGCGTCGCATTTTTTGATTGACACTTCGGCTAAGACTTACGGCTCGCTTCTGTCGCCCGACCGAGCCTTGGAGTATGGCGATTATCCTGCTACGGCGGGTAAATCGAACTCGTTCTTAACGTACGCAACGGTGCGTAACAGCCAGGGAATTCCCGAGACGGTTACCGCTCGCTTGTTCTCTCTTTAGTCTCCGAGGGGTTAAAAAGGCGTCGACAGGGGAATAAGCGCGTTGTGACTATGAGTACCGCCCGCCGAGCTATCGCACCCATGCGATACCCGGTGGGCTCAGGTGCGTTAAAATGAGCTTGTTCTTAGCTAATTGAGACAGGGGGGCCGTGTTATGGCTTCAGATGCAAAAAAGATTCTGCTGGTCGAGGATGAGAAGGCAATCCGCGACGCTGTCGCTGCCTATCTCGAGCGCGAGGGCTATTGGGTTGTGGGCGTGGGCGACGGCCAGTCCGCTATCGAGGAGTTCGAGAAGCATCAGTTCGACCTGGTCGTGCTCGACCTCATGCTCCCTAAGATTCCCGGCGAGCGCGTTTGCCGCACCATTCGCGACACCTCGGATGTCCCCATCATTATGCTGACGGCCAAGGGCGAGATCGAGGACCGTATTATCGGCCTCGAGCTCGGTGCCGACGACTACCTGATCAAGCCGTTCTCGCCGCGCGAGCTCGTCGCCCGCGTTCGTGCTCTGTTCCGCCGTGCCCATCAGGCCGACGAGCCCGCCGTCGAGGTGCTCGACTTCGGCGATCTGGTCATCGATATCTCGGGCCACAAGATCTTGGTCGAGGGCAAGGAAGTCGACCTGACGGCTTCCGAGTTCAAGCTGCTCACCACGCTTGCCCGTCATCCCGGCCGCGTCTACAACCGCATGGAGCTGGTCGAGAAGGTGCTCGGCTACGACTTTGAGGGTTATGAGCGCACCATCGACAGCCACGTGAAGAACCTTCGCGCCAAGCTGGGCGACGACCCCAAGAAGCCCAAGTGGCTCTACACCGTCCACGGTGTCGGCTACCGCTTCGAGGCTCCGACCAAGACCGATAAGTCGGACGAGAAATAAAGGAAATCACATATGACACCTGCGCGCTTTGAAATCGGGCAAAAGCATAAGCAGGAGAACGAGGCGGGTTCCAAGGCTAGTTGGAACACGCCTCGTTCCGATTCACGGCCAACGATGAGCTATCCCTCGCG
>USHZ01000226.1 GCA_900554595.1 uncultured Collinsella sp.
CTATTACTATTATTAAGATATTTATATCTATAGAAAGGTATTAAAAGATGAAGTTCACCGTCAGCCAGAGCTCGCTTACGCAAGCCATCGGCGTCGTTATGAAAGGCGTCGCTTCGGCATCCACCCTTCCCATTCTGTCGGGCGTGCTCGTTAAGGCACAAGACGGCATCTTGGAATTCCAGACCTCCAACTACACCATCTCGATTCGTCACCGCATTGCGGCTCATGTCGAAGAGGGGGGCGAGATGGTGATTCCCTGCAAGATGCTCTCCAACATCACCAAGACCCTTCCCGATGCCCCGGTCACCTTTGAGCTGTCCGAGCGTCAGGTTTTGATTGGCTGCGAGAAGAGCTCCTTCCGCCTCAACACGCTCGATGCCAACGACTTCCCCGAGTTCCCGGCATACGCCATCGAGAGCGCCGTCGAGCTGCCGACCGATATCCTGTCCGAAATGGTAAGCCGCGTATGGCGCGTAACCTCGACTGACAAGGCCCGCCCCATCCTGGGTGGCGTGCACATGAAGGTCGAGAACAACACTGTGCGCCTGGTGGCGACCGACTCCTTCCGTCTGGCCGTGTGCGATACGCAGGTCGAGACCTCGACCCTCGAAGGTTCCTTTGAGCTTAACGTGCCTGCCGACGCCTTCAACGACGCGCTGAGCATCATGGCCAGCCAGGCTACCATCATGATCGGCGCCACCGACACCCAAGTTGTCTTTGAGGCCGGCAACACCACCTACGTGTCGCGCCGCATCGAGGGCGTATATCCCAATTACAAGCAGCTCATCCCCGATTCGTGCGTGACGAGCGTCAGGATCGACGTGGCCGCCTTTAACGCCGCCCTTAAGCGTGTGGCCGTTATCGCGAGCGCCAACCCCGCTGTCAAGTTTGAGATTGACGTCGAGAACGGCCAGATGGGCCTGTCCTCCATTTCCAACGACCAGGATCTGGCGCAGGAGACGATCGATGTCGAGGCCGAGGGCGAGTCGGGTACCATCGCCTTCAACTACCACTACATCTTTGGCTGCCTCAATGCCCTGTCCAAGGAGAAGGAGATCACGCTGGAGCTCAAGAGCTATTCGCAGGCTGGCATCTTCAAGTCCTACGACAAGATCAACTACCTGTACCTGGTCATGCCGGTACGCATCTAGCGCTGCCCATGACCATGTTCGCACGTGATCTTTCCGCTGCGCGCTATCGCAGCTTCGACAGTTACCGCCTTACCCTGAGCGACGGTGTGACCGTGCTCGCAGGTCCCAACGCGGCGGGAAAGACCAACCTCATAGAGGCGCTGCAGCTGCTGACGAGTGGCGCCTCGTTTAGGCATCCGACCGCTGCCGAGCTCGTGCACGACGGCGTGGGCTCATGCAAGGTCGAGCTGAGGCTCGAAGGAGATGGACGCGTGCTGGACATGGGGCTGAGCGTGGAAGACGGCAAGCGTTCGTTTAGCCGCAACGGCAAGCGCTGCGCTGCGTCCGGCGTGCGCGGGGTGCTGCCGAGCGTTCTGTTTTGCCCGGACCACCTGGATATGGTCAAGCGTGGGGCCAGCGTGCGCCGCACCGCACTCGATGACTTTGGCGTTCAGCTGAGTGCGCGCTATGCCGATCTGGCTAGTGCCTACGGGCGCTGCGTGACCCAGCGCAATGCCCTGCTCAAGGAGACCTGGTGCTGCCGCGAGATGCTCGGCGCCTGGAACGAATCTATCGCCCGCGCCGGTTCGGCCCTGCTCGTGCATCGTCTGGCTCTGCTCGACCGGCTGTCGGGCCATGTGCGCGATGCCTATGGCCGCGTGGCATCCGGCGAGCCCGCCGGCGTGTCCTATGTGTCCACGCTTGGCGACCTGCCTCGCACCGAGGATCGCGACGAGCTCAGGGGCTGGGCGTATGAGCACATGCTCTCGGCGCTCGATGAGCGCGCCGACGAGGAGATCCGCCGCGGCGTGACGCTCGTGGGTCCGCATCGCGACGAGATAGAGTTTTCCGTCGCGGGCCGATCGGCTCGTTCATTTGCCAGCCAGGGCCAGCAGCGAACGCTGGTGCTTGCCTGGAAGGTGGCAGAAGTGGCCGTGGCGCGCGATATCCTGGGCACTGCGCCGCTGCTGCTCTTGGACGACGTGATGAGCGAGCTCGACGCCGGGCGCCGAGGCGCTTTCCTGCAGCTGATCGGTGATGATATCCAGACAGTCATAACCACCACCAATCTGGGGTATTTTACCGATGACCTGCTTGATCGAGCCAAGGTGGTGAGCATGGGTGAGACGTGCTAATTACGAGCGCGAGA
>USHZ01000227.1 GCA_900554595.1 uncultured Collinsella sp.
GCCATCGTCGTCGAGGCCTACCAGTCCGTCGCCCGCACGCCCGACCTGCTGCCCGTCCTCAAGGAGAACGGCGTGGTCGACTCCGGTGCCTTTGGCTTTGCCATCTTCTTGGAGAACTTTGTTGCCGCCGCTCTTGGCCGCAGCACCGTTGTCGAGGATTTCTCCGCCACGTTTGATTCCGCTGGCTCTGCCCGCGATGCCGCTCTTGGCCGTGTTGAGATCGAGGCTAACGACGACTGGGAGGGCTCGGAGTTCCGCTACTGCAACGAGTTCCTCTTTAAGGCCGACGCCCCGTTTGACGAGGACGAGTGCCTGAAGTTCCTGGGCTCCATGGGCGATTGCGAGCTGCTCGTGGGTGCCTACCCCGACTACAAGATCCACGTGCACTCCAACACCCCCAACCTGGTGCTCGAGCACATGCTGCAGCTCGGTCAGATCTACGAGGTCTTCATCCACAACATGGAGATGGAGGCCCACGACCGTACCGCTAAGATCCACGAGGACCAGGAGAAGGCCACCGAGCCCGCGAAGGCCCTGGGCTTTGTCGCCGTTGCCGCCGGTTCCGGCGAGGCTGACATCCTCAAGTCCCTCGGCGTCGATGTGATCGTGTCGGGTGGCCAGACCATGAACCCCTCGACTGCCGACCTGCTGGGCGCGGTGGACCAGGTTAACGCGACCTCGGTCATCATCCTGCCCAATAACGGCAACATCCGCATGGCTGCCGAGGCTGCTGCCTCCGCCTGCACCGACAAGAAGGTCGCCGTCGTTCCCACCAAGACCGTCCCGCAGGCCTTCTCCGCGCTGTTCGCGGTCCTGCCCGATTCCGAGCTCGAGGATGCCGTCGCCGCTATGGTCGACGCCATCAGCGAGGTCCGCGATGGCGAGGTCACCCGCGCCGTGCGCGACTCCAGCGCCTCCGACGGCTCGCCGATTCACTCCGGTGACGTCATGGGCATCATCGCCGGCTCCATCGACGTGGTCGGCTCCGACGTGAAGCAGGTCACGCTCGACTGCATCAACCGTATGCAGGAGGAAGAGGAGGGCGACGCGTTGACGATTCTGGCCGGCGAGGAGCTGTCCGACGAGGCCTTCCAGGAGATCGTCGACGCTATCGAGGAGGCTCAGCCCGATCTGGAGATCGACGCCCATCGTGGCGAGCAGCCGCTCTATCCCGTGATCTTCTCGATCGAGTAGGCTCTGCCTATGTCCGAGCTGTGCTCCGTGCCGCGCGTCTCGGAGCGTTTTGCCCAGAGCAATGCGCTCGACGAGGATATCGCGCGACTCAAATATGTTTCGGGTAAACGTGAGGAGGCCCTTCGCCGTCTGGGAATTCGGACGGTGGGGGACCTCCTTCTCCATATTCCTCATCGCTACCTGGACTTCACTCGCTCGTGGTCCATCGAGATGGCACCCATCGGTACCGTGTGCACCATCATCGCCACGGTCGATCGTATTGTCCAAAAGCAGCCCCGTCCGCGCATGCAGGTGACTGAGGTCTCGCTTGTGGACGAGACGGGCGTGCTGCAGGTTGCCTTTTTCCGTCAGCCTTGGATTGCCCAGCAGTTCAAGCAGGGCGATCGCCTGGCCGTGATGGGCAAGGTCGAGTTTGCCTACGGTTTTAAGCAGATGGCCTCGCCCCACTTTGAAAAGCTCGAGGATGGGCGCGCCGCCGGCACCATCCTGCCGGTCCACTACGTAAGTGACGGCGTGAGTCAGGCATGGATGCGCCGTATCGTGAGCGGTGCGCTCGAAGTGGTCTCCAATCCGTTCGATCCCATTCCCGCGCCGCTGCGCGCAAAGCGGAAGCTCATGAGCAATGCCCGTGCGTTGCGTTCGATCCACTTTCCCTCGAGCATGGCCGAGCGCGACATCGCACGCCGGCGACTTGCCTACGAGGAGTGCCTCTGCTTGCAGCTGGCGCTGCGCTTGCGCAACGACGGCGGCTTGGTCGAAGTTGCTCCCTACGCCCACACCGCGGGCGGACACTTGTCGGCGCTCAAGGAAGCCCTGCCGTTTTCGCTGAGCGACGAGCAGGAGGGCGCGTTCCAAGACATTCTGCACGACATGTGCGATGGCGGTCGCGTGATGAACCGTCTGCTGCTGGGCGACGTCGGTACCGGTAAGACCGCCGTTGCCGCCTGCGCGTTGGCGGTTGCGGCCGATAGCGGCACTCAGGCCTGCGTTATGGCGCCCACGGGCGTGCTGGCGCGTCAATATGCCGATAAGACCGGCCCCTTGCTCTCGCAGGCTGGCATGACCTGGGCGCTCCTGA
>USHZ01000228.1 GCA_900554595.1 uncultured Collinsella sp.
CTCAAACCCGGCTCGCGCGCCGTCATTTTGGGCTCGGGTGACATCGGGCTGATCATGGCGCGCCGCTGCACGCTCGAGGGGATTTCGGTCGAGGGCGTGTACGAACTCATGCCGTACGCCAACGGCCTGCGCCGCAACGTCAAGAACTGCCTGGACGACTTTGGCATTCCGCTGCACCCGTCTACCACGGTCACACGCGTGATCGGACACGATCGCGTAGAGGCCGTCGAGGTGAGTCAGGTCGACGAGCACCTGGCACCCATTCCGGGGACCGAGCGCATTGTTCCGTGCGACACGCTGCTGCTTTCGGTGGGATTAATACCCGAGAATGAGCTTTCGGTTGCCGCGGGCGTGGAGCTGGACCCACGTACGCGCGGCGCCGTGGTGGACCAGAACCTGCAGACGGGCGTGCCGGGCATATTTGCCTGCGGCAACGTGCTGCACGTGCACGACCTGGCCGACAACGTGACAACCGAGTCCGAACGTGCCGGTGCAGCCGCGGCGGCGTACGCGCTGGGCTGTGGTGCTGGGGCCGATGCGGGCGCTGCGGGCCCGGGCTGCCAGCTCACGGTCTCCCCCGCCGGCATCGCAGGCTACGCACTGCCGGGCCGCGTTACGGCTGTGGCGCTCACCAAACTCAACTTCCGCGTACGTCGGCCGGTCGATGCTGCCCGCGTGCGCATTCTTGCAGGCGACGAGGAACTGTTTGCAGGCAAGATTCGCCCGTTCAAACCGAGCGTCATGGAAAGCTTCCCGCTACCGGCAAAGGTGATTCAACGCGCACTCGACCATGGTGTTAACGAGATTGTCCTGTCCGTCGACCCCGTTGAGGAGGCATAGAGTCATGAGCACAAACGCGATTGAAACGCTGCAGTTCAACTGCACCACCTGCCCATCCGAGTGCCTCCTGACTGTGGAGGTAAAGCGCGGCGCAGACGGCGCCGCGGTAGAGGTGCGCTCCGTAACCGGTAACAGCTGCCCGCGCGGCGACAAGTTCGCACACCAGGAACTCACCTGCCCCATGCGCGTGCTCACCACCACCGTAGCCGTATCCGGCGGCGACGAGGCGCTGCTGCCTGCGCGCACGGCCGAAGCCATCCCGCTGGCACTTCACGCCCAGGCGATGGACCTCATCCGCGGCCTGGAGGTCAAAGCCCCGATCCGCATGGGCGATGTAGTCCTCCCCAACCTCCTAGACACCGGTACCGGCCTCATCGCCAGCATGGACATCGACCCAGCCTAAGCAGCTCATTTGGGACGGGGCTCTTTTAGGTACCCCGCCATCCACCCCGACCCTCCTCAATTGCGGTGAAATAGTTCCTGATTTCCGCCAAAACGCCGGTATCCAGGAACTATTCCACCGCAACTATCCTTGGATTCGATATTTATCTTGTGCCTACTTTGGTGCCATTTCAAAACTATGCCGGATTACGGGGCTGATTCGGAGAACCCCATCCATACCGGCAATTTTCGATTTTTAATAAGCCGTCTACCTGCGGTTTTAATTTCGCGATTTTTCCCATGGTCAAGTAATACAGGTCCAGCCCCGTAATCCGCCATACTTTTGAAACCATCCCATTTGGGACGGGCCTCTTATGACTACTTTTGTCCGAACGTTCGCTAGACTGGCCATGCCAAGGAGTGTCCCGAAGTGCCGGCATAAAAGGAACGTCCCTATGTGTCGGGCTTGGGATACCATGGTGGCAGCATAGCGAAAGGATGTTTCATGGCACATGTCGATGACCAGCGTGTGGCACGCGTGCTCGATGCGCTCGAGGCCCAGCACCCCGGTGCACAGCTGCTTGTAAACGACCCGTGGTCGATTTATTACCTGACCGGCTTTTATGCCGATATGTTCGAGCGTTTTTGCGGCGTGCTGCTCGCGCGCGATGCCGAGCCGGTGATCTTGGTCAACGCCCTGCATCAGCTGCCCGAGTATGACAATGCCCGCGTAGCCTACCATAACGACACCGACGTCGTGACCGACGCCATCGCACGCGAAGTCGATCCGACCAAGCCGCTCGGCATCGATACCGTTATGCGCTCCGGCTTTTTGATGCCCCTTATGGATCGTCACGCCGCGAGCGAGTTCTTCCTGGGCGACTTTGCCGTCACCGCCGCACGCACCCACAAGGATGCCGCCGAGCAGGAGCTCATGCGCGCGTCCTCGGCTGCCAACGACGCCGTGATGGCCGACGCCATCAAGCTCGTTCACGAGGGCGTGACGGAGCGCGAAATCGCCGACCAGATGCTCGGCCTGTACCGCAA
>USHZ01000229.1 GCA_900554595.1 uncultured Collinsella sp.
GCATAAAAGAAACCTCCTGTAAGGTTGCTCCGATAACGCCTGAGATTTTACCACGGCGCACCCGAGCATAAACGTTCGTTTGTTCACGAATATCGTCCAAACAGACTTTTTTTGACCGTTTGCCCTACGGAATCGACCCGTTGGGGAAAAATAGCTTGACGTTTGGACGCTTCTCGTGCTTCAGAAGCCGACTATTAAGCTACATCTGCATGAAAGGGTTCTGTATGAGCTCGCGTGCCATGGTGGTCGAATCGCCATGGCCGGTTAGGCAAACGGTATCGGGCGGGAGAAGCCGGGCGAGCTTGGAGAGCGAGCACAGAATCGCTGCCTCGTCGCCACCGGCAAGATCGGTGCGGCCGTGGCTGCCCGGGAATAGCGTGTCACCAACAAAGGCAATGCTTCCCTGCTCGGTGGCAGCAAACAAGACAATGCCACCCGGTGTGTGACCGGGCGTCTCGATCACCTGCAGGCAGATATCGCCCACCTCGATAGCATCGCCCTCGGCGAGCAGGCGCGTCGGCTCCCCGGGATCGGGCGTCTCAATGCCCCACATAGCTCGTTGTTCCTCGATGTTCGCATGCGGCACAGCCGCGTCCTTGCCGCACAGCTCGTACAGGGCGTCAACGCCAACGGCGGCCCGAACTCCAGCGACACCACCAACATGATCGGCATGGCCATGAGTGCATACGGCGCCAAGCACGCGTACGCCAGGATGCTCGGCTCGAATATGCTCCACCAAACGCTCGCCTTCCCATGCGGGGTCGATAATCACGCACTCATTGTCCGAAATAACAGCATAGCTATTGGTCTGAATGGGACCGTTTACGAGTGTCTCAATCTCGACCGATCCCTTGGGAGTTAAATCCAAGGACACAGCACTCATGTCCCTCTCCTCTCTACAGAACTCGAGGCATCAAACGATGCCTCGAGTGTAGCGAATATCGATAATGTGGCACGTTCATCGCGACTAAACGCGGCGCTTAAGCTGGGCTCCACCCTCGCCGGGCATCAGGCGACGCGCGTCGTAGACCGAGTCAACGCTGCTGATGGAGGCCAGCAGCGGATCCAGACCACTCGCGTCCGAAATCTCGACCATAAAGCGCAGGGTTGCAATACCCTCGCGGTTGGTCGACGTGGCGGCAGAAAGGATATTGCCGCCCGCATCGCCAATGGCGATGGTGACATCCTTGAGCAGGCCCATGCGGTCCAGGCACTCGACCACGATCTCGACCTGAAAGAGGGTGTCGGCAGCACCGTCCCACTCCACTTCGATCATGCGCTCGGGATGTTCCATAAGACCCTTGACGTTGGGGCAGTTGGCGCGATGCACCGAAACGCCACGACCGCGCGTGATGAAGCCGACGATGTCGTCGCCCGTCACCGGATTGCAGCAATGCGCCAGACGGACCAGCAGGCCGCTGTTGCTCTCGCCCTTGACGATAATGCCGTTGCTGGCGCTCTTGCCGCGCTTTTGCGGCTTGCGGTTGGAGCCGCGGGCAGGCTGCTTGACGACCTCGGCGATAGCCTCGGCCTTGGAGAGCTGCTCCTCGGGCTTGGGGTCCAAGATTTGCTCGACCTTGTTACCCACAGCGCGCGGGGCAACCTTGCCGGCGCCGACGGCGGCAAACAGGTCCTCGAGCTGCTTGTAGTTAAACTGCTCCGCCACGGCGTTGAGCGCACGCGTGGATCGCGGCGTAGAGATGCCATACCCGC
This sequence comes from uncultured Collinsella sp., assembly GCA_900554595.1. Taxonomy (GTDB): domain Bacteria; phylum Actinomycetota; class Coriobacteriia; order Coriobacteriales; family Coriobacteriaceae; genus Collinsella. The sequence continues at coordinate 1,714 of USHZ01000229.1, forward strand.
GCTTACGCAGGTCCTTGGCCAGTATATCGCGGCCGGCAGCAGCGTCATCGTCTTTGGTCGCGGCGGCGAAGTAACGGCGGATCTTTGACTTGGCCGAAGGGGTCTTAACGATCTTGAGCCAATCACGCGACGGCTTGGAGCTCTTGTTGGTCAGGATCTCGACACGATCGCCCGTCTTGATCTCGTGCGTGAGCGGCGCTACCGCACCGTTGATCTTGGCGCCGACGCAGTGGTTGCCTACCTCGGTGTGGACGGCGTAGGCAAAGTCGAGCGGCGTGGAGCCGGCACGAAGCGCCATGACCTCGCCCTTGGGCGTAAAGACGAAGATCTCTTGATCGAAGAGGTCGACCTTCAGCGAATGCAGGTATTCCTTGGCGTCGGTGATCTCATCAGACGCAGCCCAATCAAGCGAATGTTTGAGCCAGTTAATCTGGTCGTCCAGACGCTGGGCATCATTGGTCTTAGACGCAGACGATCCGCCCGATTTCTTATACAGCCAG
>USHZ01000230.1 GCA_900554595.1 uncultured Collinsella sp.
GCGGCGGTCACCTCGGCGCTAATCACATCGGGCGTGGGAAAATCGGGCTCGCCAAGCGCAAGCGCGATGCATCCCGGATGCTGAGCGGCGAGCGCGTTGATTCGGCGGATGCCGGAAGGCTTGAGCGTGGCAAGCGAGGTATTCATGGGCAGGCGCATGGCGTTCCTTTCGTAAGGGTTGCACTAGGATAGCGCGGCGAAGCGCTGCCAGACGGTGTAACCTAAACGGAAACGGACTGGAAAGGAGGCGGCATGGAGACGATTGCACACGGCGATAAGCCCAAAACGCTGCAGACCATTGCGTATATCAGTATTCCCGAGAGCGCCGATCTTGAGTTTTTGCTCTGGGACCTGCAGGATGCCATCGCCGCCTATGCACAGCTTTCCGGCACTGTACTCCCCCGCCCGGTCGACTTGAAGGCGGATGATGACGATGCTGCCGCCGATGGCCTCGTGCTCGCCGTTGATGATGCATTTGATGACGGGGCGATGATCACTGTCGAGCAGATGCTCGATCGCCTTGGGAATGCAGAGACACGCGTCTATGTCGTCGTGCAGGTTGCCCACAGAAGCACCGAGGGGGCGCACATGCCCGTCAAGCGCCTGCGGGAAGCTTGCGAGCTCCGTAAACTAACGTGGTGCGGCGGTGTTACCATCTGCGCCGGCAGCGGCATCGCGGCGCTTCGCCATTCCCCACGCATGGGCCTCTTACGCCGGCCATTTTCGGAAGCGATGGACAAGCTCGTGGGTGCGGTGCGTATGGGTTGCTCGGTTGAGCATGCGCAGCGACTCGGCGGCGGCAGTGCCGAGGACATCGACACCAATGGCATGGTTTGCGCCGAGCCAGCCGTGCCCGCGCCGATCTGGCGAGGTGTTCTGAAACACCTCGGCGCCCGCACTCAATCAATAACCTAAATTAATAAGCTGCCCAGTCAACGGCTTCACTCCAACGCTCGACAAGCCGCTCCAAACGCCACGCCGCGTTGGCAGGACTCGTCGACGGCAGCACGATGGCAGGTAGCCCCGTCCGCTCTTGTAGATAGCGTTTGTAGAGCCGCCCGGCCGCGCCGCCGTTACAGATAACAACCTCAATCGGCGTGACATCGGTAATGCGCTCGATATGTGCCGGCACAACGTTGCGAATGCTCGCGTCACTCGAGCCCTTAATGTCACAGCTCTCAATCACGTCCCACAGGGCCACACCGCCGTTGAGCAACATAGCCCGCTTGGCGGCAATCGAGGCGTCGAGCGTCGCAGGCTCGCCGCCCACCAGAGGGTCGCCCTCGTTGGGTGGCACGGGCACACCGAGGCACGCGGCCATCACACGCCAAAAGCGATTCTGAGGGTTGCCGTAATAAAAGGCATTGGCGCGCGAAAGCACCGAGGGAAACGACCCCAGCACCAAAACGCGCGAGTGCTGGTCGAACACGGGTTCAAACCCATGCTCAATATGTTGATAGCCCTCGTCGGACGCAGCCATGGCCTAGGCCCTCAACAGATAGCGTACCTCGTAGGGCGCAAGCTCAAGCGTGCCCGCAAGCTCAACCGCAGGTGCACCGTCGGTAAGCAGGTCGACAAAAGACCCATTGAGCTCGCCGGCGCCAAAGGCGTAAGGCTCGTCCACGGCATTCACCGCCACGAGTACCGTCGCGCCGTCGCAGGCGCGCTCGAACAGCAGCTGCTTGTTCTGGATCACCACGTTGCGATAGGCACCGTAGTTGAGAGCACGGGCCGCCGCGTCGTCGGCCGAGCGAAGGTGCGTGAGCTGCGTGACGAACGCCGTCAGCTCGTTGGGCGCAGGCTCATCGAGCGCAGGTCGCAGCGCCCAGTCACCATCGGGGCCGCCCTTTTCGCCGGCAATCCCCCACTCGCTGCCATAGTAGACGCATGGGATGCCCGGCATGCCAAAGAGCATGCCGTAGGCGGGGCGCAGGCAGGACTTGTCCGTCAGGATACTCGCCAGGCGCGGCACGTCATGGTTGTCGACAAACGACAGCAGATGCTTGCCGCGATAAATGCACCACGGGTCACCACCAAACTGGCGATGCAGCGAGTGGGCAATCTCGAACATGTTGACCGAGTTAAAGCTGGAGTACAGACCCTTGTAGCACTCATAGTTGGTGCAGGTGTCGAGCATCTCGTCGTTGACGATCTGGTTGTAGTCGCCGTGGAGCGTCTCGCCGAT
>USHZ01000231.1 GCA_900554595.1 uncultured Collinsella sp.
CGAACATGATTTCCATAATGACAGATATAATTGACATCTTCTGATGGATGCAATATATTTCTGTCATGTTGCAACGGATATCTGTCCACATTTACGAAAGGAACTCCATGCCGGGCAAAAAGAACCTACGCATGAAGGCGGCACGCGCGGCGGCTGGCCTTTCGCAAGCTGACTTAGCCCAAGCCGTGGGCGTTACGCGCCAGACTATCGGTCTTATCGAGGCGGGCGGCTACAACCCCACGCTCAATTTGTGCGTGGCAATCTGTAAAGCGCTACGCGTTACGTTGAACGATCTGTTTTGGGAAGACGAGATCGACGTCGACCCTGACGCTCTTTAGGAGTTCGCTATGAAATTTGAGGATTTAAAACTCGTGCAAAAGTGGCGTGAATATGCCGGCCCAAAGGATGAACGCCTGGAGGCTGAGAGCGCGAAGATCTACAAGATCGGTTTCGTGCTGCTTTCGTTTGGCATGTTGATGATCTTTTTCTACCAGTTTATAGCTCGACAGGTTGCGTGGGTTCACAGCGACGCCAGTGAAATGCCGCATGGCTTTGCAACGCCGTTCGAGGCAGCCATGTATTTGTGGCTCGTTCTCGTGATGTTGATTTGCGCAGGACTGCAAACGCGGAAGGGCTATGTCGATACCAATCGTTTTGGGCAAACCGAGCATCTTCCTGTTGGATATTTCCTGCTTGTCAGCGGTCTTAGCGGCGCCGCGTTCGCGCTTGTTATTGCCGCAATGCGCTGTATCGCTGAGGCGCAGATCGTACCGCTCGAAAGCGTCTTTTGGTTGGCGAACCTGGCCACGGGCGTGTTCTGCGGTGCGACGATTTTCGCGGCCACGTTTGCTGTCCTGTGCGCAACGTTTTTCACGGCGAAAAGACGCCGTACCAAGCTCGAGGCAGAACTCGACTTCTCAGATGACATTTAATGCACAATGGGCTGGCTCTGGGTATTCAGAACCAGCCCATTTTGATGTTCGATGAGCCGAGTCGGCGTCTCTCACAAAAGTAACTAGGAGCTAGCGAGGCTTATCCGAATTGACCTCATTGGCGGTGTCGGTTTCGAGCGCCGTGCGGCGGGCACTGTAGGCGACGAGGCCGGCGCCTGCCGCGGCGAGTGCTGCGGCGGCTGCCGCAAGGGGGACGTTGCTGTCGCCCGTGCCGGCGAGCGCGCCCGCTTTTCCGGAGCGCTTGTTATTGCCGTGATTCTTGCCGCCGCCAGAGCCACTGCCGCCACCGGAGCTGCTTCCGTCGGAGCCACCTCCACTCGAGCCACCATCGCCGTCCGTCGTCATCGGGGCGTCGTGAAGTCCTGTCGTATCCGCGCTGTCGCATACGCCGACCTGCACTTCTGAGCGCTCGCATGCCGCGTCGGGCACATGAAGCTCGTGCAGTACGGCACCCAGCGCCGAGTTTGCGCCTGGTCGAATTTCCTCGAGCGTTACGGGATCGAGCGCCACCAGGTCGCGCGCCTTCGCATACAGCGTTACGCGTTTGCCCACTTCGTCGCTCCAACTCTCGGGGATGGCGAAGCTCATGCGGAACTGTGCCGTGCAACCCGGTGCCAGCACGGCGTTGCCGTTGTCGGCTACCAGCGGGTGCATTGCAAAACGTGCGCCCAGCGTCTCGAGCGCGTACTTCACGTGTGCCATGTCGTTGGCCGAAGCGTCCTCGGCAAGCTCTGGATCGTAGATCGAAACCATGCGTGCGTTCACTCCGAATCCGATGGATGCGCTGGAGAACGGCTGGCTGGAGCCCTCTCGGTATAGATCAATCGTGCCAGCGGTCAGCAAGGTGTTGCCGTCGTTTCGCACCGTGACCATGAAGGATTCGCCTGCTGCTCCGGGCACCACCGCGCCCGAGGTAGCGACTGCGCCCGTCGGAGTGGCACACGCCACCAAGGGCACTTCGATGCCGTGTAGTTCTGCCTCGCTCTTCTCCGCGCTTACAATGTGCGTGGCGAGCGCGGAGAGCATGCCTCCCGACGTCAAAAATGTCGTTATCTGATCGACGGGATGGTCCAGCTCGCACATCACGAACGGTTCCGTGAACAGATCGCCTGCCAAGGTGCTGGCGAAGATGCGGAAGTGCTTGCCCATCACTGCTACCGGGTTGCCTTCTTCGTCGTAGGTTTGTCCCACCTTGCCATCGGTGTTCTCTACATAGAGCACGCA
>USHZ01000232.1 GCA_900554595.1 uncultured Collinsella sp.
CGCGCAAAAGTGCGTCTCGGCAATCTGGGGCCCGTCCCATTTAATATTTATAAATATGCAGGTCAGCGAGGTGCTAGCGATGTGCCAGCGGATGCGCCGCCAGATAGACCTCGGTCAGTTGCGTGCGGTCGACATGCGTGTAGACCTGCGTGGTCGAAATATCGGCATGGCCCAAAATCTCCTGCAGCACACGCAGGTCGGCACCGCCCGCGAGCATGTGGGTGGCAAAGGAGTGGCGCAGGGTGTGGGGATGGAGCCCAACCAGCCCCACCTGGCGCCCATACCGCTCGCATATCGCATGCACGGCCTGGCGCGACAGGCGACGTCCGTTCTTATTTAAAAAGACCGCCGAGGTCTCCGTCCCGTGAGCATGCGCGGCCAGGAGAGTGCGCCCGTCACCTATATAGTGTGTCAAGGCGCGAGCCGCGCTTCCCACCAACGGAGCCAGACGCTCCTTGGAGCCCTTACCGCGCACCAGGACAAACCCGTCATCGATATGGATATCGCCCACATCGAGCCCAACCAGTTCACTCACGCGCAAGCCGCAACCGTAAAGCACTTCCAAGATGGCATGATCGCGCAGCCCCATCTCGCCCTCGGGAAAGTCTTGATCGAGCAGTGCCGAGACATCCTCCACCGAAAGGTATTCCGGCAGGCGATCTGCCTTTTTGGGCAGGCGCAACGCCACCGTCGGGTTTTGGGCCACGGCCCCATCGCGCACCAAAAAGGCATGCAGGCCCTTCACGGCAGCAAGTGCGCGCTCCACCGAGGCGTCGGAATAGCCTCCGTCGCGGCGGTCGGCAACAAAGCCCTCCACGACCTGACGGCTCACATCTTCAAAAGACGCAATGTCAGCCCGCTCCAGATAGGCGCAATACGTCGTCAGGTCACGACGGTAGGCCGCAATCGTATTGCGCGCCAAACCCCGTTCGACCGCAAGGTAATCGAGGTACTCCCCCGCCACCACAGCGAGCGACGAGGGAGTAGCTTCGGTATGTTCTTGGTTCGCCGGCACCCTTAGTCCGTAGCGAGGTTCTTGGGCGTCACCCGCACGCGATCGACGCCCTCATGCTGGCCAATCGAGGCGCGCACGAACTCGCGGAACAGCGGCTGCGGGTTGGTCGGACGGCTCTTGAACTCGGGGTGAGCCTGGGTGGCCACATACCACGGATGCACGTCGCGCGGCAGCTCGACCATCTCGACCAGACGCTCGTCGGGCGAAAGACCCGAGATAACCAGACCGGCGTCCTCGAGCTGGTCACGGAAGGCGTTGTTGAACTCAAAACGGTGACGGTGACGCTCGTAGACGAGATCCTCGCCATAGGCCTCGCGCGCGAGGGAATCGGCAGCAAGCTTGCATGGATAGGCACCCAGGCGCATGGTGCCGCCCTTCTCGGTCACGTCCTCCTGCGAGCTCATCAGGTCGATGACACTATACGGACCGTCCGGATCGAACTCGGAAGAGCTGGCGCCGGCAAGGCCGACGACGTTGCGGGCAAATTCGCACACGGCCACCTGCATACCCAGGCAAATGCCCAGATACGGAATCTTGTGCTCGCGGGCGAACTCGGCCGCGAGGATCTTGCCCTCCAGGGCGCGCTTGCCAAAGCCGCCAGGGACCAAGATGCCCGAGGCGTCACCCAGGACCTCGGAGACGTTCTGTTCGTCGAGGCTCTCGCCATCGACCAGCTGCACGTCAACGTGGCGATCGTAGAACACGCCCGCGTGGTGCAGGGCCTCGATAACCGACAGGTAAGCATCGGGCAGCTGCGTATACTTGCCCACGACGGCGATCTTCACCTTGTCGGCGTGCTGGTTGGCATGGTTCTGCTTGCGCAGGAACTCGTTCCACTCACTCATGTCGCGCTCACGCGGGTCCAGACCCAAACGCTCGCAAATGCGCAGGTCAAAGTCCTGCTCGGCGAGCAACTGCGGAACATCGTAGATGCTCGCGCAGTCCTCGTTGGTAAAGACACAGTCGGTATCGACGTCGCAGAAGCTTGCGATCTTGCCGCGGATGGCATCGTCAATATGGTGGTCGGAGCGCAAAACGATAATATCGGGCTGGATACCAAAGCTGCGGAGCTCCTTGACGGAGTGCTGCGTCGGCTTGGTCTTGACCTCGTGGGCGGCGGCGATATAGGGAACGAGCGACA
>USHZ01000233.1 GCA_900554595.1 uncultured Collinsella sp.
GCATGTGTTAGGCGCGCCGCCAGCGTTCATCCTGAGCCAGGATCGAACTCTCCGTTCAGTCATGGGGGCGCGAAGCCCCCACGCGCTCTGAAAGCGGGTCCGACCCGTCGCTCCGATCGCTGCTATCGCTTCTCGGACTCATCTACCATTTAGGGAAAGGAATCGACGAGGCGCTTGTCGCGCACTCGCCAACCATCCTAGATAATAGTGCTGTCTGTAACTGGCGCGACCTCGTCGGTCGCGGTATCCGGTTCTCAGGGTTCGTCCCGCGCTCGGGCCGCCGGCGGTTGCCGCCGCGCCGTCGCGCGAGGAGTTAATATACGCTCCCGCCCCGCCGCCCGCAAGGGGCGCGGGGCGCCTCCACGGCTTGCACACAACTCGGGGGGCGGGGGACATACATATATAGGTAAGAGAGTCTCGCGTTTCTCGCCCTACTAATATGTATTGTCACGAGCAGGAGGCCTGAAACGTAAAAGGTGGAAGCAATTGCGTATAGATAGAGAACGGGCCCGAAGGGCGTTCGCCAACTACGTGGCGGCATATGACCCGAACAGCCCGCGCATCGCGCTCAAGATAGCGCACACGTATCGTGTGGCAGACATCGCCGCGAGAATCGCAGGCGCCGAGGGACTGTCGGCAGAGGATGTTGACCTGGCCTGGCTATGTGGCCTCGTGCATGATGTCGGCCGCTTTGAGCAGGTGCGCCGTTGGAACACGTTTCGCGACGCAGACTCGGCAAGCCACGCGCTGCTTGGCGTGGGGGCGTTGTTTGGACCCCGCGAGCGCCTGGGCGTTCCTGTCGGTGGTACGGACGCCGGCATGCCTCGCATTCGCGACTTTGCGGCCGACAAAAGCGAGGACGAGCTCATCCGCACCGCGGTGGCGCTGCACAGCGACTACCGGCTGCCCAATGGGCTCGACGCACGCACGCGCACGTTTTGTGAGCTCACGCGTGACGCGGACAAGGTTGACATCCTTCGTACCGTAGACACCGATACGCCCGAGACGCTCCTTGGCTGCACGGCTGACGAGCTTCTCGGCAGCAGCCTCTCCACAGAGGCCGTTGCCGCGTTTGACGAGCGACGCTGCATGTTGCGCAATGAGCGGTCGCAGCCGGCCGACTTCCTCGTAAGCTTCTGCTGCTTTGCCTTTGAACTCGCGTTCGAAGAGAGCCGCGCCATCATGCGCGAGCAGGGATACATATATGAGCTTCTCGAGCGGCCGTTTGGCATCACGGAGCCGTTTCGCCGCGAGGGCACGCGCCACGAGCTTGGGCGCATGGCCCGCGAGATGTACACCTACCTGGAGGGAGGCGCCTCATGATCAAGCCTCGCATACTTCTTGTTGCCACGGGCGGCACGATTGCCTCGGCAGAGGACGGCAACGGCCTGACGCCGCAGCTCACCGGCGAGCAGCTCGCCGGCTACGTGCCACAGGCCGCAGAGCTCGCCGACATCGACATCGTTCAACCAATGAACATCGACAGCACGAACATGCGCCCGGCGGACTGGCAGGCCATAGGCGATGCGATTCTCGCGCGGTACGAGGACTACGACGGGTTCGTGGTGCTGCACGGCACCGACACGATGGCCTACACGGCGGCCGCCCTCTCCTACCTCATCCAGGACAGCCCACGACCCATCGTGCTCACCGGATCACAGCAGCCCATGGGCAGCCCGTTCACGGACGCGCGCATCAACCTGTACCAGAGCGTGCTGTATGCGGCAGACCCGGCGTCGCACGACGTTGCCGTGGTGTTTGGCGGTAAGGTCGTGGCGGGCACACGCGCCCGCAAGCAGCGCACGATGAGCTTCAACGCGTTCACGAGCGTGAACTACCCGGAGCTGGCGCTCATCCGCAACGATCGCATCATTCGCACGGCGCCGGCAGGCACGGGCGCGATGGCCAACGGCGCACGCAAGGACCTGGAGCCGCGCGTCTACCACGACCTGGACGAGCGCGTGTTCGTGCTCAAGCTCACGCCCGAGGTGAACCCCTCCGTCTTTGAGCTGCTTCGCCGCGACTACGACGCCATTATTCTCGAGACGTTTGGCATCGGCGGCATCCCAGACACGCTGCACGACGCCATCTTTGGCTGGGTTGGCTCCGGCCGCAC
>USHZ01000234.1 GCA_900554595.1 uncultured Collinsella sp.
CGTGGCATTTGGCTATGGTGCGGGCGAGGACGGCCGCGCCGGCGAGAAAGTTCTTACCGATGTGAGCTTTACCGCCAAGGAAGGCGAGGTCACGGCACTGGTCGGTCCTTCGGGCTCCGGTAAGTCCACGGTGAGCCGCCTGGCCGCGCGCTTTTGGGACGCCACCGAAGGCACGGTCACCGTGGGCGGCGTGGATGTTGCGAGCGTGGATCCCGAGGCGCTGCTGCGCGACTACGCCATTGTGTTCCAAGACGTGCTGCTCTTTGACGACACGGTGATGGGAAACATCCGTCTTGGTCGTCGCGATGCCACCGATGAGGAAGTGCTTGCTGCCGCGCGTGCCGCCAACTGCGACGAGTTTGTGAGCCGCATGCCGCAGGGCTATGACACCATGATCGGCGAGAACGGCTCCAAGCTGTCCGGCGGTGAGCGCCAGCGCATCTCTATCGCCCGTGCGCTGCTCAAAGACGCGCCTATCGTGCTGTTGGACGAGGCGACGGCGAGCTTGGATGTGGAGAACGAGACCGTGGTTCAGCAGGCGCTCTCCCGTCTGCTTGCAGGTAAGACGGTTATCGTTATTGCCCACCGTATGCGCACGGTGGAAAATGCCGATAAGATCGTTGTACTCAAGGATGGTGTGGTTGCCGAGCAGGGCACTCCGGCGCAGCTCAAGGCGGCAGGTGGAGAATTCGCCCGCATGGTGGCGCTGCAAAAGGAAGCAGCTACCTGGCAGTTGTAAGAAGGGGCAAAGGGACAGTCCCTTTCTCACATTGACAATCGGTTACTCCGCATCGTTAATTTTCAAAAGGTTAGCCATGGCTGACCTAGATAGTTAGATAAAATTGAGATATTTCAAAAGCGTGCTCGAGCAAACTTGTTTACTCGGGTGCTGAGGCACCATGCCGCGTCCAATGCGGCAAAAGGGAGAAGCAACATGAAGAAGTCGACGTTCAATACCCTGCTTGTCGGTGGCGGTTTTCTGCTTGGCACGGCCGGCATCAAGCTGCTTACCAGCGCTCCGGTCAAGAATGCCTGCGTGCAGGGTATTGCGTGCGGTATGCGCATCAAGAACGGTTACCAGGACATGGTCGAGCAGGCCAAGGCTAATGTCGACGACATGGTTGCCGAGGCTGCTTACATCACCCAGAGCGAGGCCGCTGCTGACGAGGCAGCCGAGTAACGCCCCCAGGCACAAACTATGAGATTCTCGATTATTAGCGAGATCCCCGGCAGGACCCGTCTTCAATTGGCGGGTCCTGTGCCAGAGAGCGATCTCGATGCACTTCTTAAGCTTGGCGGCGACATCGACGGCGTGCGCAAGGTGCGCGTGTATGGCCGCATTGGCCAGATGGCGCTGGAGTACGACGAGCCGCGACGCGATGCCGTGCTGGCCGCCGTCGGTGCGCTCGACGCTCAGGCCATTGCCGACGCAAAGACGGGTTACGTGATGCAGCTTGAGCCGCGCAAGCACAAGCTCGTTATGGATCTTGCCACACTTGTCGGCGCTCACTATGCACGCCGATGGTTTTTGCCCACGCCGCTGCGTGCGGTGTTTGTCGTGGCCGGTTACATGGCATTTTTGCGCGCTGCCCTCCATGAGCTCGCGCAGCCGCGCCTGACCGTTCCCGTGCTCGACGCTTCGGCCATCGGCATTTCGTTCGTCAAGCGTGACGTCGACACCGCGGGTCAGACAATGTTCCTGCTCAACGTGGGCGAGCTGCTCGAGGACTACACCCGCGCCATGAGTGAAAACGAGCTCATCAACTCGCTGCTCGATGTGCCCGACAAGGCGCAAAAGGTTGTCGGCGACACCGAGGTAAGCGTTGCCGCGACCGAGCTTGAGCCCGGCGATCTGGTCGCCGTGCGCACCGGCATGTCCATCTGCATCGACGGTGTTGTCGAGCAGGGGAGCGCTATGGTCAACCAGGCGACCCTGACCGGCGAGCCGCTGGCCGTCGAACGCAGCGTGGACGACGACGTGTTCGCCGGAACCGTCGTGGAAGACGGCAGCATCTTGGTTCGCGTGCGCGCTAACACGGCTCAGACCAAACTGCGCTCAATCGTCTCGCTCGTGCAGACGGCCGACTCGCTCAAGTCCGAGGGCCAGT
>USHZ01000235.1 GCA_900554595.1 uncultured Collinsella sp.
CTCGCTTCGCTGCGAAACTGCGCGCGGAAGTTACACCCCGGCCCGCCTGGGAGACCTCCTGCACGCAATCAACCCGTCATTAAAACAGAATAAAAGTTGGTGAGGCCCTGGCCGTTTGGCCAGGGCCTCGTTTTGTAAGTAGCTAAAAAAGCTCCGTCCCAAATGAGCTACTTGAGGAGTTGGGCCATGGCGTTGACGAATTTTTGGACTTGAAGGGTGGGCTCGAGCGGGTAGTGCAAATAGACCGGCACCTCGCGGCCGCACAAAAACGGTACGCCCACAAAGGCCGGGTGCACGCCCGACCACGCTCCGCAGGTGAGCACCGCGTCGCCCTTTTCCTCCGCCTCGTTAAAAAGCGCAAAGTCAAAGCTGTCCACGTCGATCACGTCCACGCCGCCGTCGGCCAAAAGATCGATACGCAGGCTGTCCATGGCGTCGTTGCCGTGACGAAGCACGCGCAGGCGCATACCCTCCAGGTCGGCAACCGTGATGCGCGTCTTGCGCGCGAGTCGGCTTGTGCGCGGCACGTCGATATAAAACGGCACGGTAACGATGCGAAGCTTTTGGCAGGCGTCTCCCCAGCGCGGGGTCGAAAAACTCGACTGCACCACGTCGACCTCGCGTCCCAGACTGCGCATAACGGTCTCGTGCTCATCGTAAAGGTCCCCCACCGGCACAATCTCAAAACGCAAACGCGGTTCCATGTCGTGCAGCTGCGGCCATAGCGCGAGTGTATGGCGCCCCGGGCACATCATCGACACACCCAGGCGCACGGCGCCGCCATCGCCCGCCGCGCGTCGGGCACGACGCAGTGCGTCCTCGGACTGGCGCATGATCGAGCGCGCGTCGTCCACCAGCAGAGCACCCGCCGGCGTCACCTTGACGCCCGAATGCGAGCGCTCGAACAGCGTGATGCCGAACTCGGCCTCGAAGCCCGAAACCTGCTTGACGAGTGCCGGCGTCGACACGCGCAGCTTTGCCGCGGCACGCGAGAAACTTCCCAGCTCCGCGGCGGCCGAAATAGCGTCAAGTCGTCGATCGTACACGTCAATCTCCCGTTTTCGCGCCCGTGGCCACATGGTGCCACAGGGGGGTTGTTTTCGCAGGCCACGCGTTCAATTGAGAATAACCTGCATCGCACAGTGTAAACCTTCGGTTAACGCCATTCTAACAAATATGCAATTCACCTGCGCAAATGCAAAGCATACGATAACCAGCGAAAACCACGTGGGTCGATTAATGGGAGCGGCCCACCGGGAGGCACAAGAAGGGAAGTTCCTATGAGCAATTGGCTTAAGCTCGAGGGCGATGTCTGCGCCGTGACCGGCGCGCTCGGCGGTATGGGCGCCGAGATCTGCCGCGAGTTCGCCCGCAACGGCGCCAACGTCGTCCTGCTCGATCTGGACGAGGAAAAGGTCAAGGCCGCTGCCGCCGACCTCGCTGCCGAGTTTGGCATCCACGCCGAGGGTTACAAGATGAACGCCACCGACGAGGCCGAGGTTCAGGCCGCCGTCGATGCCACCATCGCCGACTTCGGCCGCGTCGACGTCCTCGTCAACACCGCCGGCATCCTGCGCTTCGCCGCCATGGAGGACCTGCCGCTGAGCGACTGGGAGCAGGTGCTCAACGTCAACCTCACCGGCTACTTCATCACCTCGCAGCGCTTTGGTCGCGAGATGATCAAGGCCGGCCAGGGCCGCCTGGTGCACATCTCCACCGTCGCCAGCCACTCCCCCGAGACGTTCTCGGGCGTGTACAGCTCCACCAAGGCCGGCGTCAACATGATGTCCAAGATGCTCGCCGCCGAGTGGGGCCCCTACGGCGTGCGCTCCAACTGCGTCGAGCCCTGCTTCGTTAAGACCCCGATGTCGGCCAACTTCTACGCCGACCCCGAGGTCGAGAAGAGCCGCAGCCGCCTGATCGCCACGCGCCGCATCGGCGAGGTCAGCGATATCGCCAACGCCGTCATGTTCCTGGCGTCCACGCGCTCGGACTTTACCACCGGCGACGCCATCAAGGTCGACGGCGGCTTCTCCAACATGATGGGCGACCTCACCGCCAAGCCCGGCGGCCGTCGCGCCT
>USHZ01000236.1 GCA_900554595.1 uncultured Collinsella sp.
ATCGAGTACAAGGACGTCAAGATCAACGTCATCGACACCCCGGGCCACGCCGACTTTGGTGGCGAGGTCGAGCGCGTGCTGCGTATGGCCGACGGCGCCCTGCTGCTGGTCGACGCCTTTGAGGGCCCCATGCCCCAGACCCGCTTTGTGCTGCGTCACGCTATCGACACCGGCCTCAAGATCATGATCGTCATCAACAAGATCGACCGTCCGGGTGCCAACCCCGAGAAGGCCTACAACGACTGCCTGGACCTTATGGCCGACCTGGGCGCTACCGACGACCAGCTCGAGTTCGCCATGGAGCACGTTGTCTACGCCAGCGCCATGAATGGCTTTGCCCGCCTTGACCCCAACGACGGCAACATGGACATGTATCCGCTGCTCGATATGATCATCGACGACATGCCCGCGCCCGAAGTTGACGAGAACGCCCCGCTGGCCATGCAGTGCGTGACCATTGACCACTCCAACTTCGTTGGCCGCATCGGCATCGGTCGCGTGTATTCCGGCACCATTCACCAGGGCGACCAGATTCTGGTTGTGAAGAACGACGGCTCCAGCGCCACCGCTACCGTCAAGCAGCTCTTTACCTTCGACTACCTGGGTCGCACCGAGTGCCAGGAAGTCGGCGCCGGCGATATCGCTGCTGTCGTGGGCATTGACCGCACCGATATCGGCGATGTCTACACCGACCCCGAGAACCCCGTCGAGCTTGAGCCCATCGAGATTGACCCGCCGACCCTGTCCATCGTCTTTGAGGCCTCGACCTCCCCGCTCGTCGGCCGTGACGGCGACATCGTGGGCGCCCGTCAGCTCAAGGAGCGCCTGTTCAACGAGGCCGAGAACAACGTGACCATGAAGATCGAGGAGCTCGAGGACAAGAGCGGCGTCGAGGTCTCTGGCCGCGGCATTCTGCACCTGTCCGTCCTGATGGAGTCCATGCGCCGCGAGGGCTTTGAGTTCCAGGTCGGTCGTCCCCGCGTTCTGTTTAAGAAGGACGAGAACGGCAACAAGCTGGAGCCCGTCGAGCAGGCTGTTGTCGAGTGCCCGGACGAGTACTCGGGCAAGGTCGTCGAGGTCTTCGGTACCTCCGGTGGCATCATGACGAGCATGGACACCTCGGGCATCGTGACCCATCTTGAGTTCAAGATCCCGACGCGCGGCATCATGGGTCTTAAGAACCGCATTATGAACGTCACCCACGGCGAGGGCGTGTTCTACCACACCTTCCTGGAGTACGGTCCTTACGCCGGCGAGATCGGCAACCGCCAGAACGGCGCCATGATCTCCATGACCACCGAGAAGGCCGTTGCCTACGCTCTGGGCACGCTGCAGGAGCGCGGCCAGCTGTTCGTTGAGCCGGGTACCGAGTGCTACGAGGGCATGATCGTGGGCGAGCGCAGCAAGGCCGGCGACATGGTCGTCAACATCGCCCGTACCAAGAACCTGGGCAACCAGCGTTCCTCGACCTCCGACATCTCCGTGCAGCTGGTGCCGCCTCGCACCTTCTCTCTGGAAGAGGCGCTGGAGTACATCGCTGACGACGAGCTGGTGGAGATCACTCCCAAGAACATCCGCCTGCGCAAGCGTCTGCTCAACGCTACCGACCGCAAGAAAGCTGCCGTTCGCGCCGGTCAGGTCAACAAATAAGCGCTGGGGCTTATAACCGCCAATAAGAAAGGGCGTCGACCGCAATGGTCGGCGCCCTTTTTGGTGCAATGGGGTCAGGTTGCTTTGCGCCACCACAAAGGTGCCTGGCCCTTTTGTGGTGGTTGGCGGCTAGGCGGTGGGGAGTCCCGGCGTGTTGGAGGCTTGTTGGGGCTTGAGGTGGGCGTTGCGCCAGATGATCTGGATAACGTAGCCGAGCATAAAGACAAAGGCCACGCCGCTGATGAAGTCGCCGATGAGGGGAAGTCCTGTGAGGGCGCCTGCGGCCACACCGCCGACGGCTGCCATGGCGTAGCGGTTCTGGTTGTGTCCGACCATGCGGGCGATCGCGCACCCCGCAAAGGCGCTCGACACCAACGCGATGCCGATAACGCCGCACAAGAGGGCTCCGGCAAGCGACAG
>USHZ01000237.1 GCA_900554595.1 uncultured Collinsella sp.
TGAGCTCGTTGGTGAGCGCCGGAATCGCGTTTTTAATGCCCTGGGGGAACACGACCTTGCGCATAGCCTGCCACTGCGACAGACCCAGCGAGCGCGCCGCCTCGGCCTGGCCGGCGTCGATGGACTCGATGCCGCCACGCAGAACTTCCATCATGTAGGCGGTAGAGTTGAGCGAGATGGTGACGAGGCCAGCGGTGAAGGTACTCCAGATCTGGTTGGCCTGGGCGGTCTCGAAGCCCATGCCGCGCAAAACGGTGAAGCCCGCGTAATAGATGAGCAGGCCCTGGACCATCATGGGCGTGCCGCGCACGATGGTAGAGTAGACGGTCGCAAAGCCGCGGCCGATGCTCTTGAAGAAGCGCGTGAGATCGTTATCCACGCGGTCGAACGTCTGAATACGCAGGAACACAAAGAGCAGCGCCAGGAAAAAGGCGATGACGGTACCGAAGGTCGCAAGTGCGATGGTGATCTCGATGCCGCGGATAAAGAAGTCCCCGCTCTTGTAGGTCATGTAGACCAGGCTCGACAAAAAGTCGCTGGGGTTGGAGTCCGAGACAATGCTCACCTGCACCAGGTCGATAAACGACATGACGCAACGGTCGATAAAGAAGATCGCCGCAATGGCGACCACGACATAGCTGCCCAGGCGCGCGCCGCGACGGAAGCGCTCGGAAGCGAACGGCGACGTTTCGCGATAGTCGTTCCAGTGCATGAGCTTGGTGACGAGCGCCGCCGCCGACACGACGAGCCAGGCCCAAAGAATCGCCCAGAGGCAGTCTTGGAACACGCCCGTAGGCGCCAAGAAGCTCAGCGGCGTGGGGTTGCGTTGGCTAAATGCCAGGCCGAGCGCCGCGATAACGCTCGTGCCTAGGTACACATAACGGTGGTCGGCCTTGATAAAGGAGGCCAGACGATTGATGGCTTTCATGCTGCCTCCCTATGCCGGTTGACGATCGAGGCACGCGTCCCACATTTGGTCGCGTTCCTCCTGGCTAATGCCCTTGAGCGTCTTATCGATGAGCTTAAGCAGTTTGTCCGAGCCCTTGCGGCAGCCGACGTTTGCCGCGACCTCCTGCTTAAAGCCCTCGCCCTCGGCAAAATGAATGGGGACAATGCCCGGGTTTTGGGCCATATAGCCCTTCTCGTTCTCGGTGTTGTAGGTCACGGCGTCACAGGTGCCCTGCAGCAGATTCGAGAACACCGTGGGGACCGAATCGACCGGGTTTTTGTGCACAACGCCCGGGATTTCGTCGATGACGGTATCGAGCATGGTGTCCTTTTGGCCGAGGACCGTAGCGCCGCTAAAGTCGCTGAGCTTGGTCGCATTTTGGTAGGGCGAACCCTCTTTTACGAACAGGCCAAAGTAACCGATAAAGTACGGGTCGGAAAAGCCGACGGACTCCTCACGCTCGGGCGTGGCGCTCATGCCGGCAATGATGAGGTCGATCTGGCCGTTGTTGAGCGAATCAATAAGGCCCGAGAAGCTCTGCTTGACGGCAACAGGCTCGCCGCCGAGGGCCTTGCAGACGATCTTGGCGATCTGCACGTCGTAGCCGTCGGCATAGGCACCCTGCACGTTATCGATAGGGATAGTGAACTCACTGGCCTCGGAGACCTGCCAGTTGTACGGGGCGTAGGCCGCCTCCATACCGATGCGGATCTTGTCCTTGCCGATCACGGAATCGGACAGGTCGTCGCGACCGCCGCCCGTCGTGGGCTGAACCACCTTGAGCGTGGACGGGCGCTGACAGCCGGCGAGCGCGCCGGCGACGACGGAAGCACTCGCAGCGAGAGCGCTACCCAAAAAGATGCGACGGCTGCACACCGGCTGGGTATACGCGTCGCGCTGTAGTCGAGGTTGCATCTGGTGCCTTCCTGTTTTGCTTTGCTGACAACAAGACAGGATAGCGCAGCGGCGGAACCGATGGAGCGTACGCAAAAGTTTAACGGAGTAAAAAGCCCCCTGCCCGGTGTGGCGGACTAGTCGTTGGGGACGTTCTTAAACGACTAGTCGTTGGGGACAGTCTTTGCCGATTCGCCGGCTCGCCGGCCGTGCTGGCAAGGACTGTC
>USHZ01000238.1 GCA_900554595.1 uncultured Collinsella sp.
AGGGCGGGGTCATCCAAGATGCGGATGGCCCCGCCCGCTGCGATTACCTGGCTTAACAGCCAGCGCTCGGAGCCGTAGCGCACATTCACTGTTGAGCTGTCCGCCCCATTGGGCTCAATCGACATGATGCCGGGCCAGTCTAGGCGCTCTGCCAAGGCGCGCGGCATGAGAAGCTTCGCGCTCAGCTCCGCCTGGGCGAGGGAGTCATGGAGGGCCGCGGGCTCCGGTGCGTGGCGCACGACGGAGTCGTCGGTCAAGACCAGGCCCTCGACTTTATCCATGCGGTAGGTACGTTGTTCGTCGACCGCGACATCCCAGGCAATCAGATACGTTTGGTCGCCGTTTGTTGTGATGCACAAGGGGTCGACCAAGCGCTCACGCGCCTGTGTGTCATCCATCGAGCGATACGAGATGCGGCAGCGAACGCCGTCCCGAATGGCGCAGCTCAGCTGCTGCCAGTGCGATCCGTGGGCGACGGTGTCAAAGACGCGCTGGTTGTAGCCGAGCTCTTTGGGAAGAAGGGCGCGCCGTATTCGAGCCGCCGCTTGGGGTTCGATCCCCAATGATTCAAGTTCATGGTTGAGCACAGCGCCCTCGGCGGCACTCAGACGCAGCGGTAGCACGCGCCCCGCATCACCGGTGAGGACCACGCACTCGCCGCGGCGTTCGCAGATAATACGTGCGCCCGATTCTCGGTCCGCAAGCGTCGAGACGATCTCGAGAATCTCGTCGAGCGATGCCCCCGTGATATCAAAGCGGCTGCAAAGCTCGTCTCGTGTCATGCCATTCTCGCCGGCGGCGTAGAGGGCCTCCATGATGTCGATGGCGCGCGAGAGTCTTTGCTCGCTGGTGAGTTTACGCACGGGCATGCTCGTGCACCGTCCTTTCGATGAGGTGATTCCACGCCTGCTTGAGAGAATCGGGGGCGACGGGCCTCATGCCATCCATGGCATGGGCCATGCAAAACGAGGCTGCGGCTTCAAAGTCGCGCACGTCAACGGTCCAGGTCCAACCTGCTTCGGTGCGCATGAGCTCGCCTCGTCCGCGTGTGAGACTGCTGATCATATCGGCCTGCGCTTCACGCGCGAACGAGAACGTAGCCGCAACGGGTGGGCGGTCGGCAAAATCGAACTCAAAGAATAAGTAATCGTTGAGGTTGAAATCCGCAGGAATGGCGTAAGTTTTCGAAGGTCTCCAGGCGCGAATGATGCGGTCGCAGCGGAATGTTCTGATATTGCCGGTGGCATTGTCGAGGCCGCAGAAGTATGCCGTACCCTCGCGCTCGAACATGCCGTAGACGCAAACGGTCCGCTCGCGTTGTTCACCGCGTCCGTTTTGGTACAAAAAGCGCAGCGCGCAACGCTCGGCAAAGGCACTCCATACCGCATCGACGGCGGGAGAGCGGCGGATCGGTGCCTCTCCTGTCGTCGACATGCCGGTGAGGTAGGCAATCTTGGAGCGAATGTCGGCAAGCGGCGCGGCAAAGGTGGATGAGCCTGCCGCGAGTGTCTGGTCGATGGCGTTGAGCAGGATGTCGGCATCGTCTGCGGTGATGAGACCGCCCGCGGCAAACGTGTGCTCGCGGTCGATCGTCCACGCGCTCTCCTCGGTTTCCTGCGCTCCGGCAGCACGAACCTCCCTGATAACGATGCCGCGTTCGAGCAGCTTGTCGCGATCGCGGCGGAACTTGCGCTTGTCTGAGTCGATATTGCCCGAGCCGTACCCCAAATCGGAATCCAGGACGATTTGCTCGGTCGTCAGCGGTTCGGGAGAACTGTTGAGTACAAAGAAAAGGTTGAGGATGCGCTGAGCCGTTTTATCGAAACCGGGCTCGGGTGCACCCTTTTTAATTGTCGCGGTCGCGTCGATTGCCGTCATAGAATCCTCGCATGAGAAGGTCGTTTGATGCCATGATTTTAGTCCGATATGGAGATTAGGCTATATCCTTGTCCGCTCGCGGCGTTAAGATGCCCCGAATTCGGTCGTTTGCGCTCGCTCGGGGTATACTTTCGACTATATACGGTTC
>USHZ01000239.1 GCA_900554595.1 uncultured Collinsella sp.
AAGAACTTTCTCGCCGGCGCGGCCGTCCTCGCCCGCACCATAGCCAAATGCCACGTGATCGAACACCACATCGTGGCCTACGGGCTCAAACTGCTCGCTGCCCCGCGCCACGGGCTCTTCCATGATGGAACGCATGCGCTTGGCCGACGACTCGGCGGCAAACAGCTCGGACATCAGCATCAGCGCCTGATCAAAGGGCGCATAGATGCGACTCACCATAAGCAGGAAGGCAAACATCATCAAAAAGTCGACCTGGCCGGAGGCGACCATCGCAGCGCCCGTGACCAACGTGGTGGCAATCCCCAGGCGCAGGATGGCAAAGGCGGAGTTGACCAAAAGCCCATTGGCGAGCTCGCCCTTGGTGGTCTCGCGCTCCTCGGCATCGATCACGGCGTTGAGTCCCTCAAGATAATGGGCCTCCTGGTTGGTGGCGCGGATCTCGCGCACGCAGTCGAGCGTCTCCTGGATCGCCTCGGTAACCTTGACCTTCTCGGCACGCACATGGTCGAACACCGGGATCATGGGGCCGCGCGTCAGATACAGCACGGCAAAGGCCACGGGAACGCTCCAAAACGCCGCAATCGCCAGCTGCCAGCAAAAGAACAGCGACGCCACGAACACAATGGCGCTTGCGATGATGGCACCCCAAAGCTCTCCCAGCACGTGGCTGTAGGCGTGCTCCATGGCCTGGACGTCACCCATGATGGTCTCGGTTAAATCGGCCAGATCACGACGACCAAAAAACGACAGCGGCAGTTTGCGCAAGCGCTCGGCAATCTCCATACGCTGCTTGCCGCACTCCTCGTAAAAGATGCAGTAGGTGTAGTAATACTGCTGCCAGTTAGAGGCAAAGAGCAACACGAAAAAAA
The DNA here is from genome assembly GCA_900554595.1 of uncultured Collinsella sp. GTDB lineage: Bacteria > Actinomycetota > Coriobacteriia > Coriobacteriales > Coriobacteriaceae > Collinsella. The sequence continues at coordinate 870 of USHZ01000239.1, forward strand.
CCAGGAGGCCGCCCACAATCGGCAGGGCATCCGGCAGGTCGGCACCGGTGGCGAGATGTTCGACAAAACCGGCCATGACCAGGAACAATAAGCCCATGCCGGCCATGGTAATGAGATTGGTGAGCGCGGTCCAGAAAATGCCGCGTTTTACGCCGGCGACGCCTTTATCGGATAGGAAATACTTCTTTTGGAATGAGGCGAACATTTAGGCCTCGCCTCCCTTCGTGACGGCGGCATCCGCGGTCGCTGCAGTGATTTTCCAGCTCGCGGCCTGTTCGTATTCGGCCCACATCTTGGCATACAGACCCTCTTGGGACAGCAACTCGGCATGGGTACCCGACTCCTGCACGCTGCCCTGGTTGAGCACCACGATTTGGTCTGCGCCCACTACAGTCGAGAGTCGGTGCGCAATCATAATGACCGTGCGACCCGCCGCCAGCTTGCTAAAGGCGCGCTGGATGAGCGCCTCGTTCTCGGGGTCGGCAAACGCCGTGGCCTCATCGAGCACCACGATAGGCGCGTCTTTAAGGATCGCGCGGGCGAGTGCCACGCGCTGGACCTCGCCGCCCGAAAGATATGCTCCGCCGGCACCGAGCATGGTATTGATGCCCTGTGGAAGCTTGGCCACAATGTCGTCGCACTGAGCTGCGGAGAGGGCCGCACGCACTTCGTCGTCAGTGGCCGTAGGCTTGGAAGCGCGCACGTTATCGGCAAGTGTTTGCCGGAACAGCTGGTTGGTCTGGAACACGAAGGCGACCTGGTCCATAAGCTCGTGCGGATCCATATCGCGAACGTCCACACCACCTACGAGCACTCGACCCGAGGAAACATCCCAAAAACGAGGAATCAGGCTTGCGCAGGTTGACTTGCCGCCGCCCGAAGGACCCACAAGCGCAAGGGCACTACCAGCGGGAACGCTGAAACTTACATGGCTAACGGCAGGTGCTTCGGCACCCTCGTACGTAAAGCTCACGTCCTCAAATCGCACGTCGCCGCCGGCAGGGTGCTTGGGTTGCACGGGCACGGAGAGCCGCTTGGAATCCATGACGCTTCGAATGCGAGCCAGCGAATCGGCACTCATCTGAGAGGCCTCGCCCACAAACATGAGCTTGGTCATGGCCGTCGGCACCACGGCCGAAAATATCGCGTAAAA